>CAJVXG010000078.1 GCA_913009215.1 uncultured Gammaproteobacteria bacterium
GGTGGGCGCCGGTGTTGTCGGTATTTTCAACGGGGCAGGGGTCCGCCAGTAAGTCCATATTTTATAGCTGAGACCCACTACAAACAGCGCGGTGGCTGCGTAGAATAATATTGCATACGTAATGGATGCTGCTGACATGGCTACATTGCTCCCCGAATACTCAAGCGGCTACTAAACGTGGGGGCTGGCCCCACGTTCGTTTGGCCTTATACACAACCCGTCGGTTTTGGCAAACCGGCAATTTTACATGCTTGTTTGGCAGGGCCATACGGAAACAGTTCATACAGGTACTTGCTGTTACCCTTGTCTTTGCCAAGCTTTTTACCAATCGCTTTGGTTAATACACGTACAGCAGGAGCGATTTGATACTCTTCGTAGTATTCACGCAGGAAATTTACCACTTCCCAGTGATTAGTTGACATGTCGATACCTTCCGCTTCGGCCAGCGCTGTGGCTGCTTCTTCGGACCATTCACTCAGGTTAGCCAGATAACCTTCTTCATCGGTTTCAAGGCTTTTACCACCCACTTCAATAGGCATTTTGAACTACCTCCTCGGTTTAGAATATATAAAAAGTTATAGCCAGGACTGAACTCTGTCGTTTTCTGTTGCCAGATTCACAAAACCGGCATAGTCAACGACGTTCACACCATCGATTAATTTGTTTTCCTCGATACCGCGAGCCTTCAGATCACCACCTAAAACATAAAATTTGATGTCTTTCATGGCATCTTCCACAATGCCAGACTTCTGCGTGCCTTTAAGGGCGCCGTAGACACCATCCTCAATCATCAGAACACTGCTGCCTCCTTTGGCCAGACGCAGACAGGCTTCTAATGTATTGCGATCCGTGGGAGATTTGTTAACAGTATGTAGTGTTGCCATTAAATCATCCCCTTACTAGAAGTTATACAGCACATCTTGCTGTTCCATGATGTCAGCCAACTCACTGGAACTGACAACCTTGATAGAGTCTTTCTCGGCATAGTCCTCATCTTCGTCCTCATAGGTGAGGTGCATCAGATCATCCAGGGCAAGGCCACGCGCCTCCAGCGACTCTTTTTCTACAAAAATCTGGGTAACCTCAAAGTCACCCAATGCAGAGTAGGTCGGCGAGAAATTTTTCATACCGATATCGTTGGTATCCTGGCCCTTAAGCAGTTGGTATATGCCATCGTCAATAAAGGCCATGCTGACATCCTGTTCAAAGGCGGCACCGATTAATACCACTTCCAGCGATTCCCACGCGTAGATGGTGCCGTAAGGCGCCCTTCGATTTATATACATTAATTTCTTGGTAACCGACATTATAACGCCCCCTTAATCGCCAAAGACCAGCAGGCGGTCACTTTGGATGCCTGCCTCGATTAATTGACCCAGACCAGAGATGCGAAAACCGGGCGCAATATTATCGGTATCCTTACCGTTGCGTTTGGCTTCATCGGCATCGGCGATACCGCGACGCTGGGCAGCGGCAACACAGACGACAAGATCGAGGTCGTGTTTTTCAGCCAACTCCGTCCAGCGATTAACGATATTACGATCGTCCTGGGGCGGAGCGGTCAGTCGTGTACCGTTATGCACGCCATCATGATAGAAGAATATACGGAAAATCTCATGGCCGTTATCCAATGCGGCCTTGATAAAATGATAGGCCGTATCGGAGGCCTCATGAGTATAAGGCCCTTCGTTAATCTGGATTCCAAATTTCATTAAAGCTATACCTCTATAAATATCTAGAAACGAATATGGGTAGAGGCATTCAGGCTCTTACGAGAACCGCGCCAATTATCGATATGATATTTGGTAAATGGCAGTTCAGTCAGCTCGAAAAATCGTGGCCAACCGATACGCTCAACCCAGTCACCAACACGTTCCCAGTCGCGTGCGTCCTGCTGGTAAACACGCAGGATATTCTTGACGATCGCTGCAGTTTCAGGCCACCGTGGCGGATTATTCGGGATACCGGCCGCGACCAGTTTATGAAACATGGGTTTACTACGGGCATTGGAGTTTTTGCCGCCAACCCAGATAGCAATCTTGGAGTGCTCGGGGTCGTTGATTTGCATCGGTGGGCACGGTGGGAAACAGGCGCCACAGCACATGCATTTTTTCTCATCCACTTCCAGGGATGGCTTGCCATTGACCATGGCCGGCCGGATTGCCGCTACCGGGCAGCGGGCGACCACAGAAGGTCGTTCACAGACGTTCGACACCAGGTCATGGTTGATCTTCGGTGGCTTGGTGTGTTGGATATTAATGGCAATATCGCCCTGGCCGCCACAGTTAATCTGGCAGCAGGAGGTGGTGATATGGACCCGGTTCGGCATACGTTCGTGGGTGAATTCCTCATAGAGCTCGTCCATCAGTGACTTGACGACACCAGCGGCGTCGGTGGCCGGGATATCGCAGTGCAACCAGCCCTGGGTGTGGGAAATCATGGTGATAGAGTTCCCGGTTCCCCCGACCGGGTAACCGGCGTCTTCAAAGGCCTGGATCAGCGGGGCTACCTTTTTTTCCTCGGTAACGCTGACTTCCATATTCGAACGAATAGTGAAATGAACGTGACCATCGGCGTATTCATCGATAATGTCACACAACAGATCCAGTTCGTAGGGCCCCAGTTGGCGCTGAGTGCTCACACGGACGGTCCAGACCTCATCACCGCTCTTGGCAACGTGATGCAGGACGCCGGGACGTGGGCGGTCATGGTATTTCCATTGACCGTAATTCTTGATATAGGCCGGGTGCATATACTGGAAGGCGTCAGGAACACCACTTTCAATGGGTGACCGCGGTGTGGCTTTTGCTTCAGTCATAATAACCTCCAAAAACTGTCAGGTATTTTATTCGCTTAAAACAAGGCCCGCTCAATTAAATTCAAGCGGGCCTTTTGTTTTCCTAATTTATTTAACCAGCGGCTTTACGCTGGGTCCACTTGTCCGCTTCGGCATCCCAATCGTCCATGCGCACATAAGAGCTTTCGCGTGGGTGATTGATCATGTTTGGATCGACATCTATACCAATGCCTTCCAGGAAGTTGACCAGGCCAATACGCTCAATCATTTCACCGGTACGCTCATGCTCTAATGCATTCTCGGCGAAGAAGTCGATGGTATCGGCACCGATCTCCACCAAACGCTCGTAGTCCTCGTCTGTTTCCAGTTTCATAAAAGGAACAATAACGGTACCCATAGTATCACCGATCTTCAGGGTACGTTTACCGCCAATTAATATGGAAACACCCTTGTCATCACCAGGGGCCAGGGCCTTGGTCATAACATTGATACAGTGCATGCAACGGACACAGTTTCGATTATCGACTTCCAGGGTGTCGTCATCGTGCAATGACAGGGCGTTGGTTGGACAACGGCTAATAACATTATCAATAACGTATTTTCGACTCTTGTCTTTGATATAGGCCTTGACCTCTTTTTGGTCCACCTTCATGTCGTCACGCCAGGTACCGATTACGGCCATGTCGGCACGCTGGATAGAGTTCATGCAATCATTAGGACAGCCCGAGACCTTGAATTTAAACTTATAGGGCAGAGCCGGGCGGTGCATATCATCCAGAAATTCGTTGACAAGTAAGCGGTGGATCTTTTGTTCGCTGGCACAGGAATGTTCGCAGCGGGCGGCGCCAACACAGGACATGCTGGTGCGGACTGCGGGACCTGCGCCACCAAGATCGAAACCGTATTCATTAATCTCATCAAAAAAGCCTTGTATGTTTTCGGTATCTGTACCAATAAACATGATATCGCCACTTTGACCATGGAAGGCGATCATGCCAGAACCATACTTTTGCCATGTGCTTGAGAGACGTCGTAATAGATCGGTGCTGTAGTGCATACCCGCTGGCGGCTGAACACGTACGGTGTGAAATTCTTTTGCTTCAGGAAACATGGCAGAGCCATCGGGACCCATCAACTCGGTGAACCGGGGAATAATGCCGCCACCGTAGCCGAAGATGCTGACGGTGCCGCCTTTCCAGTATCCCACACGGGTTTTATAGGAGTGTTCCAACTGTCCCAGCAGATCGACCATCATATTGTTTCCCATGGCCATACGTTTAATGCTGGTGACGAAGCTTGGCCACGGACCGCTTTCCAGTTGATCCAACATCGGGGTATCGGGAAAAGCTTTCTCGGATGTTTTTTCTTTGGGCATGTAGCTGCAGTGTTTATCCGGATTCTTTGGTTTCTGCTGTGCCATCGGTGACCTCCTGATTTAATCGGTTCTCGTAACGATTGCCTGGTTCATGGACTTTACAGCGCCAAGTCTAAGCCTCCGGCCATGGTTCGTTAATCCTTCTTTGGGGAGGGTTAAAAACCGGCAGCAACCTACCCAAAAGAGATATTCCCCTACCGTGTATATTGGTATAGTAGTTATTGCTTATATTACAAACTTAATAGAAACAATAGCTTATAAATCTATTTCGCTTTCTGTCAGTAGCACCCATCGGGATGCTTGAAATTTCCGCTTCCGCCCACACCCCATAAGGGAGCTTTTTCTGGCGGTCTCTATACATTAAATTGGGTGTTGCAGGGTGGCTGTGTGAGGCAGCAGTCCGTAACCCCAAACACCCACTATTTTAGGGCGCGAATTTTACCAGTATGATGTAGAACTGTGAACAGGCCTGATCAAAAAATTAAAGACATTCTGACTGATAACCCGTTACTGCTTGAAAACGAGGACAGTTACCAATCCTGGCGGACGCAAAAGCTGGCCGACTACCCCAAAACCGCTCAGGAATTGGTGGTCAGGATCAATGATCCGCAGGCCTTGTGTGCGGAAGAAGCCAAGTCCCTGACTCGGGTACTACGCAAAACTAATATGGCGATCTACCAGGGTCCGGCATGCCGTGCCGATAAAACCATCCCGCGTGCATTCGCCAGACAGTTTGGCCTGCAACGTCTGGATCCGAATATGCTGGCCGACGACGATGGCATTACCTCATTGCATGTTGTCGACAGTAAACAACAACGTGGCTATATTCCGTATTCCAATAAACGCCTGTTATGGCACACCGACGGTTATTATAATCTGCCGTCACACTGGATCCGGGCGTTTATTTTGCATTGTGTAGAGCCCGCCCACACCGGCGGCGAGAACGCCTTACTGGATCATGAATTGGTCTACTTATTTATGCGCGACAGCCACCCGGAATACATTGCGGCATTAATGCACCCGCAGGCGATGACGATTCCGACCAATACCGAAACCCACGAACGGGAAAGACCGGCACAGGCCGGACCGGTTTTCTCCATCGACCCCGATACCGGTTGTCTGCATATGCGCTACACTGCGCGCCGGCGCAGCATTATCTGGCGCGACGATGAGGTTACTCGCAAGGCCGTGGCCTGGCTTGAGGATTTTATGCAGGGCGAGAATCCGTATATATTTCGCCACGGCCTGTCATCGGGTCAGGGTATACTTTGTAATAATGTATTGCACAGTCGAACGGCCTTTGAAGACCCACCTGGTCAAGGACAACAGCGTCTGTTGTATCGAGGTCGATACTATGACCGCATTGCCGGTACAGAACTGGATACCATACAAAAGGTAACCGAGATATGTTAAATCTGAGTGAAATCATGTTGCAGCATCACAATATCGATACCTTCGAGGAATTATTGGCCATGGTGAAGCAAAAGGCCGGCGGCGGCGAGATATTTTTCCGCATTGATGTGAAACCGCCGTATCCGGACACCCCGCCCAACTGGGAAGACCGGCTGGAAGGGGCCTTTGTTGGCATTAACTCGGTAACCCGGTAACCATTATCTAACTGATAACATGTGAACCGTACCATGAAATATATAAACGACGATGTAGGCAGGCACGATGCCGACTCGGCAGAAGATGCCGTTGATTCCACCGCCTATATTGAGCAACAGTTGGCCGAAATTGAACAGCAAATGACGCAATTACCTGCCGGTTTCGATGCCGGGGAAAAGGCGGCGCTACAACTGGATGCCGCTGCGGCTCTGGTGAGTTTAGACCGTGGTGAAGAGGCCTGGGACCATGCGCGTCAGGCACTGGATGCTTTTCTCGAGACCGGGACCTGGGAGCAGGCGGCCCATGCCTGCGACATTATGTTTAATGCCGACCAACCTGATTCGCTGGCCGCTTTGGGGCAGGGCATTTGGCTGGCCGTGACCTATCCGGTAGATCCTGAGCTGTCGGTGGCATTGTTGCAGCATATAGTCGATGAGACCCCGGACGATGCCGATGGCGCCGCCGTGGCGGCAGTAACAGCACGCTACATTGTCGATATGCGGGCCGAAGGGAAGCAGAGTGACGACCTGGTGTTTTTCACCAGCACCCTCTTAAGCACCGTGGCGCGACGGCACCAGGATATTGAATCGCAAGAGCAATTTGATTTCTGGATGAAGAAACTGGAGTTGGACGACCCGGCCAAGTTTTTACCGCGTCTGCGCAACGTGGTCGATGTCCTGGTGCAGGACAATTGGTGGTTTGATCGCGATGCCTTGCAGGCCAAATTACCGGTGCATTAATTATGTATTGGCAGGAACAAAAGCAAGCCGATAGCCTTGTTGCCCCCGACGACATTGTCGATGTCAGTTTTGTTATCGAATGCAAAACCCTGCCGGTGGATCATGCCCACAGCCTGTCGCAGGCGATTCAAAAAGAATTACCCTGGTTGCCTCAGACCAAAAGCGCCGGCATCCATCAAATCCATGTCGCCAATTCGCAAAACGGCTGGATGCGGCCGGAAAAACCCGATGCGCTGTTATATCTATCCAGGCGAACCAGGATGGTCTTGCGCCTGCCAAAAGAGCGAGTCGAGGATGCCATGGCCTTAACCGGTAAGGCGCTGAATGTCGATGGCAACGATTTAAAGGTCAAGGCAGGCGCCATAATGCCATTAACCACGCTTACTATATTATTTTCACGATACGTCGTTGCTGACAAAGAGCAGAGTGAAACGGCATTTATGGATGATGTTGCACAAGTCCTAAAGACACTGAAAATAGATCCGCGCAAAATGCTGTGCGGTACCCAGAACGAGATCCATACACCGGACAAAACGATTAATACACGTAGTCTGATGATTGCCGATTTAACCGTGGATGAATCCATTGTATTGCAACAACAAGGTCTGGGTCCGGAACGTTTACTGGGTTGTGGTATATTTATTCCACACAAAGATATTAAAACACTTCGTCCCGATGACGATTAACCCTATTTTGCCAAACGCATAGATCTTGAATAAGGAGGAAAAAATGGCAATTGAGATAAACGGCAATACTGTTGAAATGAACGATGGTGGTT
>CAJVXG010000079.1 GCA_913009215.1 uncultured Gammaproteobacteria bacterium
GGCCTTTCCAGTTTGCCAATAATCATTACCCTGATCTTGATGACACGGCCGCGGTGGCCTGGGCCATGTGTCAGGAGAATGATGAGGACTACCGGGAAACGATTAGTCGTGCCGCAGAATGGATTGCCGGTATGCAGTCAAACAATGGCGGTTATGCTGCGTTTGATGCGGACAATACGCGTTACTATCTTAACGAGATCCCGTTTGCGGATCACGGCGCCTTGCTCGACCCGCCGACCAGCGATGTCAGCGCCCGTTGTCTGGCATTTCTCAGCATGGTGGACGAACCCGGGTTTGAAATGGCGAACAAACGCTGTCTGGATTATTTGCGTAAGGAACAGGAGGTTGACGGTTCCTGGTTCGGTCGTTGGGGTACGAATTATATCTATGGTACCTGGTCTGTGTTGACGGCGCTGGAGAAGGCCGGTGTTTCCATGGATGATGCCATGGTACATAGGGCGATACAGTGGTTAAAGCAGGTGCAGCGCCATGATGGAGGCTGGGGTGAAAGCAACAACAGTTATATGTACCCGCAGTCCGCTGGTGAGAATTCCACCAGTACTACTTTTCATACCAGCATTGCCATGCTCGGCTTGATGGCCGCCGGAGAAGCAGATTCCATGGCGGCCCAGCGTGGCGCCGAGTATCTGCTGCATACCCAACTACCCAGTGGGTGTTGGCACGATACCGGTTTTAATGCGCCGGGATTTCCACGAGTGTTCTACCTCAAGTATCACGGCTATGATAAATTCTTCCCCTTGTGGGCTCTGGCACGCTACTACAAGCTGCGGAGCAAGCAAGTACGCTAATGTTGGTTGGTATTGTTTCGGCGCTGCCCGCTGAAGCTCAATCCTTAATTCATAAAAAACCCAAGGCGCGGACATCTTATTGCTTGTCGGACGAAGCCCGACTACAGCTTTCTGGAATCGGGGCTGATCGTGCTGCCGCCGCGGCCAGGGAGTTACTACAGCAAGGCACTGTGGCATTGTTAAGCTGGGGTATTGTCGGCGCCTTGAGTACGGATCTGGCCAGTGGTGATGTGGTTCTGCCTGAAAATATTCTGGCGCAGAATGGTACCAGCTATTCTGTGGATGCAGACTGGCATGAACAGGTTATGCAACACTTGTTGCAGGCAATGCCATGCCGTATCGGAAGTTTGTTCTGCAGTGACTGTGTCATTGAATCGCCTGATAGAAAGAGAGACCTTGTCAGGCGTACTGCTGCTGTAGCGGTTGATATGGAGTCCTGTGCTATTGCCGCGGTGGCCAAAGAGGCAAAGGTGCCCTTTTTGGCCATTCGGGTAGTATTGGACAACGCCGGGCAGGCGATACCGCGCAGTGCCCAGGCCGCTGTCGATGTCGATGGCAATGCCATGTATAAACAAATGTTGCGGTCATTGCTGCGGCATCCGGGGGATTTATCGGCTATGATCAAGCTCGCCAGGGCATTGAAAAAGGCCCAGAGTACACTGAAACTGCTGTCCAGTTTATTATCGCCATCTTTTGGTTATATCGATAACCGGGTAGCAGAAAGGTATTAAGGATATTTTATGAAAGCCCTAGTTACAGGCGCCTCGGGTTTTGTGGGTTCGGCCGTTGCTCGACAAATACTGAAGCAAGGTCATGACGTGAAGGTATTGTTACGGCCCAGTAGCGACAAACGCAATATTGACGATATTAATGTCGAAGTAGCGGTCGGTGATCTGAATGACAGTGAGTCCTTACTAAGGGCCCTGTCCGGTTGCCAGTCCCTGTTTCATGTCGCCGCCGATTATCGCTTATGGGCACTGAACCCCAGAGAGCTCTATGACAATAACGTCACTGGCACCAGAAATATCATGCAGGCGGCACTCCAGACCGGTGTTGAACGCACTGTCTATACCAGCAGTGTAGCTACACTGGGTCTGCATAAAGACGCCAGCCCAGCCAATGAGGACAGCCCGGTATCGCTGGCCGACATGATCGGCGATTACAAGCGATCCAAATACATGGCCGAGGAAATTGTTAAAGAGATGGTCAGAGAGCAGGGCCTGCCGGCCGTTATTGTTAATCCCTCGACACCGGTGGGGCCACGAGACATCAAGCCAACACCCACCGGTCGCATGATACTGGATGCGGCCTGTGGTCGTGTCCCGGCCTATGTCGATACCGGTTTGAATGTTGCCCATGTCGACGATGTTGCTTATGGACATTGGCTGGCTTACGAATATGGGCAAACAGGTGAGCGATATATTCTTGGTGGTGAGAATATGACTTTATGCGATATCTACACCATCGTGGCCCGGTTAGTGGACAAGAAACCACCGAAGATTCGTTTACCGCATAATCTGATTTTGCCCATCGCCTATATCTCGGAGGCCTGGGCCCGATTGACCCGGGGTCGTGAACCACGCGTTACCGTCGACGCCATCAGGCTGGCGAAAAAATTTATGTATTTTTCAATCGAAAAGGCCGAACGGGAATTACATTATCATCCGCGCCCGGCGGAACAGGCCCTGGCCGATGCCGTGCATTGGTTTACCGAGGAAGAATATTGCAAGTAAGCACAGGATGAGACAGCGATGCAATCTGATCCTGTTTGTGAAAGAGCGTATATTCGATTGATCGTGCCAGCAAAATTGTTTTTTGCAGATTTACTAGTCCTGGTAATGTAGTAAGGAATGAATGCGGCGATTGCCCAGTTGTTTTCGGCCTTGCAGGGTGTCGAGTTCAATAACAAAGGCGCAGGCCGCAATTTCGGCACCCAGTTTTTCCACCAGCGCACAGCTGGCCGAAGCCGTACCGCCGGTGGCCAGGACATCGTCAATCATCAGTACCCGGTCTTCCTTGCCCAGGGCATCGACATGCACCTCCAGTGAGGCCGAACCGTACTCCAGATCGTAGGAGATACTTTGCACATCGTATGGCAGCTTTCCCGGCTTGCGCAACGGGATGAATCCAACACCCAGCTCCCAGGCCACCAGGCTGCCAAAGATAAACCCCCTGGCCTCCATGCCGACGACGGCGGTCAGATCTTCCCCGAGAAAAGGGTGTAATAATTGATGTATGGCAAGACGTAATGCGCTGGGGTCTTTGACCAGCGGTGTAATATCTTTAAAGACAATCCCGGGTTTGGGAAAGTCCGGGATATCTCGTATACGTGCCTTTAGTCGTTTCATGAGCGCAAAGTATTTTTATTTCTTTTGATCGACAAGGTGTGGTGAAATGTTCTCTCCATATTTATTGACGGCGCAGACCACGTTTAACGGACAATCCACCTCGTGCTCATCGCCAAGGGTGGCCCAGGCATGATCAAGCGCAAATTCGGTACGGCGGAAGAAACGGTCCCGGCCGACACGATCGACAAAACCACTCTGTCGTAATACGTTTAATACCTGGAGTTTCATACGGGTAAAGTACACTTCCACGCCAGTCTGTTTCAGGCGCTCAACGAGCAACTCCAGCATCTCTTCGCCGGTGGCGTCGATTTCATTGATACCTTCGGCGTATACGATAATGTACTTGAGGTCCGGTTGATCGGCGACCTTCTCCAGTACGCTGTCTTCAAAATAGCTGGTATTGGCAAAATACAAGGAGCCATCAAAACGCAGGATCATAATCTCCTTACAGGTTTCCAGGCCGTATATCCTGGCATCACGCAAGGCGCCGTCCTGGTGACGCGACAGTTCGGCAATACGCGGACGCATGGTGCGATAGAGATAGAACACCATGGACAGCATGATGCCGAACAGAATGCTCCATTCCAGGTGCGGCGCCACTGCCAATGTTAGTATGAAAGTCATGATGGCGACAATGCCGTCATGGCGTTGCACCTTCCAGGCATGAATAATGCTCTTGACGTTTACTAGGCCGATCACCGCCATGATAATGACGGCAGCCAGGGTGGCTTGTGGCAAATAGAACAGCAAGGGTGTCAAGGCCAGCAAGGTGATGATGACCACCAGGCTGGTGACGACAGACGAAAAGCCGGTGATGGCGCCGGCACTGATGTTCACAGCCGATCGGGAAAAAGAACCGGATACCGGATAGCTCTGGAAAAAACTACCCACGATATTACTCAGACCCTGCCCAACCAGTTCCTGGTTGACGTCCAGTCGTTGGCGAGTACGGACTGCCATGGCTTTGGCGATGGATATTGCTTCCATGAAACCAATGAGCGCTATAGTGATAGCAGCAAAAATCAGTTGCAGTATGGCGGAGATGTCAAACCTGGGAATACTGAATCCCGGCAGGCCTTGTGGCACATCAGCAACAATAGCAATACCGGTTGCGACGACAATACGATTTTCCTTGTGATCACCTTTAAATATTTTTTCTATGCGCCAGATTTTACCATCGGATTTTTTGCCCTTGGGTATATGGCCCGATAATACATAGCGCCCGTTCTCTTTCTTATCCGGGCCAGGGATATATTCCAGCTTGACCTTCTTCAGACTCAACAGGCCTTTCTTGGTAACAAGGTTTCGTCTATGCAGCTCAAGTTTGAGTTTATCCAGGGTGTGGCTGGCTGCCAGGGCCTGGGCACTTTCCTTGCCATGCTTCTCAATGATTTTTGTGAGAGTTTTTTCTGCCTCAGCAATACGTCTGGCTTGTTGCTGTACCCATATTTTCTTGAATTCACTTTGTTTGGTGAGACGTTTTACAGAAGTATCGTCAATGCGATCCAGGGTAATGGTTTTGACCTGACCAAAACCCATACCCCAGGACATGATTGTGGTGACTGCTACTGCGATGAGTACGTTGGGCCACCTTGGTTTGTATTTACGCAAGACAAGCATAATGCCGATAGCAACGGTCGCGATTATAAGTGTCGGCATATGGCTACCGGATACCGCCTCAACAACAGTATCCCATACGGTTTCATAGTGGTGTGCCGATTTCTCGATACTGACACCAAATAATTTTTCCAGTTGCGATGTGGCGATAATGATGGCCGCAGCATTGGTAAAGCCGATCACCACCGGGTGCGACAAAAAGTTGAGGATGACGCCAAGGCGTAACAGGCCCAGCATTAACTGGAAGACACCAACCATAAAGGCCAGCAGGATGGCATAGGCGATGAAATTGCCGGAGGCAGCCAATGGTGCCAGCGATGATGCGGTCAATAGCGAAACCACTGCGACCGGGCCGGTGGCCAGTTGTCTTGAGGAGCCGAACAGGGCGGCCACCAGGGGCGGCAGGAAGGCGGCATAGAGGCCGTAGAAGGCCGGCAGCCCGGCCAACTGTGCATAAGCCATGGATTGTGGCACCAATACCAACGCCACAGTAATACCGGCAATAATATCGGCCCGCAGGGTTGCGGGCTGGCGTAGTTCAGGTAACCACTTCAAAAACGGCAGAAAGACCTGCCGCAAATCAATAGGTATACGGAGTTTTCTCACAACTTACATTAAATAAAATCTGTTAGGGGGTGTCGTTAAACACCAAAAGACCCCTTAAGCATACACCGAAAACGGATATATTAGAAAGTTTTTATATACTAATGGATAAATCAGGCTATTCTATCGGCCAATCTCTTTCTCCATTTGACCCAGACTGGTGTGTCTTACATTCTTGTCTTTAACCAGATAGATAAGGAAGCATTGTGTCCCTTCATTGTCGTTATGTGTTTATTTTCCTGATCGCATTATTGACTAACCCGGTTCTTGCGGCGGGCAAATGGTCGGGGAATGTGGCCCTGGAATATCGTTACTTCACAGAAAACGCGCTCGATAATCGGCAACACGGTGACAATTGGTCGTTCTCGGCCCAGCCCGAGTATTTTCGTCGCTGGGATGGTGAGCGTCAGAGTTTTACCTTTGTTCCTTTTTTGCGTATTGATGAGAATGATCCGGAACGTAGCCATTTTGATATCCGCGAACTGACCTGGGTCAAGGCCAACAAGAACCATGAATGGCGCATCGGCATTCGCAAAGTGTATTGGGGCGTAACCGAATCACAGCACCTGGTCGATATCATTAACCAGACCGATCTGGTGGAGAATATCGATACCGAAGACAAGCTCGGGCAACCCATGGTGAATTTATCGCTAGTGCGTGACTGGGGCACACTGGATTTCTTTGTATTACCGGGTTTTCGTGAACGTACATTTCCAGGGGCAAAAGGCCGTCTACGCAGTCAGCCCAGGGTCGATACCGATCAAGCCGTATATGAATCCTCCAGTGGGCAACGCCATGTCGATGTTGCCATGCGTTGGTCGCACAATATCGGTGACTGGGATATTGGTCTGTCTTATTTCAGGGGGACCTCCCGTGATCCCCGCTTTGTACCCGGTGTCGACAGTTCCGGCGCGCCGGTTCTGGTGCCGTATTATGATCAGATGCGACAGACCAGCCTGGATTTGCAATGGACCACGGGCAACTGGCTATGGAAGTTGGAGGCCATTGCTCGTCAATCCAATGGCGCCTCCTATAATGCCTCAGTCGCCGGTTTTGAATATACCTTCACCGGCATCTTCAAGAGCAAAAAAGACCTGGGCGTATTGCTGGAATATCACCATGACAGTCGTGGTACACGGGCAACGACGCCATTTCAGGACGATATTTTTGTCGGTTTTCGTTTGAGCTTTAATGATCGCCAAAGTACCGAACTGTTGTTTGGCAGTGTGCGGGATCGTGACAACAGTGCCGAGAGCTTTTTTCTGGAGACAAGCCGGCGTTTTGGCAGTCACTGGAAAGGCAGTCTGGAGATTCGCAGCTTTCGCAAGGCACCGCCCACAGACCTGTTATTCATGTTTCGCAATGAAGATGTACTGCAACTGGAGCTGGCCTATTATTTCTAGAACCTATCTCAAAATTGATCTTTTCCGCTTATACTTCGTTATCGCCTTTCTCAAATGCTCATTTACTACGTGTAAACTGTGCTTTTCGAAAGGCTCTGGCCTCGTCTAAACGCAAAATCTCGTGTTTGAGATAGGTTCCAGGTTACCAGTGTTTTCAGGGTTGGCGGATTACCTTTTTTAGCCAGGTAGGGTGGGCATCGCCCACCATCACTATACATTCCCCGTTGTTTATTCTGTCTTATATTGGTGGGCGATGCCCACCCTACATCAACGATTGCACCCTAAGTGTTTGAATCAATGAATACTTGGTGTCTTATGCGCGCTGTACAAGGATGTACAAGTGTCGCGGAGCGCATGGACGCGCGCGACCAGAACAAGCGAAGCGCGTTCAGGAAGTACCCAATGAAACGCCGTAGGCGGTTCTAGGGTGAGAGCGACCCTTTGCGTTAATGGTTCTTTCTGTTTCGCAAT
>CAJVXG010000080.1 GCA_913009215.1 uncultured Gammaproteobacteria bacterium
CAACGTAAAGACATTAAAAAAATCATCCCGGTTGATAGCACCAACAGTTGGTATATCGGGCTGGCTCAGGTCATGGTGCTGAATAAAGAGCCTGTGGATTTTTCCACTCCCCCAGACCCGAGTAATATCAAAACCTTTGGGCAGCTGGTTTTTAATTCCCGGATTAATCAGGTTCGTCTGTCACTATATCCAGTATCGAAGGTATCCGACTGCCGCTCGGCCTTCTATTGAGGCTTGGCTGACTGCGTCCTGGGTATTAATACAAATATCTGGCCTTGCTGTTTCATGTGACCGGCAAGATACTCGGCCTGAGCGCCCTGTCCCCAGAACACATCGGCCCGTACGGCGCCCCGGATAGCGCCACCGGTATCCTGGGCAAACACCAGTCTTTGAAATAAAACAGTAGTGTCGATCTCGTTTGGCAAAGTGGTCGACAACCAAACCGGCGAACCCAGAGAGATAAATTTGCGGTCCACGGCAATGCTGCGCTGCGCCGTCAAAGGAACATTTAATGTCCCCAGAGGCCCGTCGTTGCCGTCCTTGCGCAGGGTAAAAAAGATATAGCTGGGATTTTCGTTCAACAGGCGTTCGGCTTTATCCGGATTGGTTTTTAGCCAGTGACGAATCGTTTGCAGACTGACATCCTCCCGCTTCAACTCCATTCGCTCTATAAGCAAACGTCCTATTGCGGTATAGGGATGACCGTTCTGGTCGGCATAACCCACGGCAACGGTTTTGCCATCGGAAAGACGAATACGCCCGGAACCCTGGATATGCAAAAAGAAAAGGGCGATGGGGTCGTCCACCCAGACAAGCTCCGAACCCTTTAGCAGTTTACGGTTATCCTCAATAGCACCACGATCAAAAAAAGGCAGCACCCGTTTTCCGACAAGGCGGCCACGCACCACTTTCCCCTTCAGCTCCGGATACAGGCGACCCAATTCAACTCGCAATAAACCCTTCGGGATTCCGTAAATAGGGTAGCGATAACGTTCATTGGGCTTTTTGCTGCCGGAAAGAACGGGTTCATAGTAACCGGTGATAAGGCCATCTGCCTTCCCCTTTTCACCAATAACCTCATGAGCAACAAACCAGGTCTCGAAAAATGCCCGCGCTGCCTGGTTATCCGGGTCACTCAATGTGCCTGCCGCAGTACAAATACCGGCCCATAATGAGCTTTTATTTTGCATACGCTTGCAATTTTGCAGCAAGGCTGGCCACGTCTCCGCATGATTGTCTTTTTGCCATCCGGGCAGCAGCCGCCAGGTCACCGGCTTGCCGATACCTTCGGGTTTAAGGGCGCAGGCCGTTAAAAAAAACAAAAAAAGCAGTATGGCGATATGTCTGCCAGGCATACCAGACTTAACCGGATTCGACATTATTGCCGGGCAGGGCCTCCACATCACCTTCAAAGGGTTCCGCATAACGACATTCCTTTTGTGGGCATACCTTCTCTGTACCACGTTTCTTGGTGGTCTTGATAGTCAACATGGGATGACCGCATTCCGGGCAGGCTTCATCATAAGGCAGATTCCATACCGCGTATTTGCAGTCCGGATAGCGTTCACAGGAATAAAAGACCTTGCCATAGCGTGATTTACGCTTGAGCATATTGGCCTGTTTGCACTCCGGGCACGGTACCTCGGTATCTACCGGCTTCTCCAGTGGCTCCATATGGTTACAATCGGGGTAGGCGCTACAGCCAATAAATTTACCATAGCGTCCACGCTTGATGACCAGATCGGATTCGCACTTGGGACACTTCCGGCCCTCGACAATCTGTGGGCCGCTGTCTTCTGCGGTTTCATCAACATTACGTGTGTAATCACATTCCGGGTAACCATTACAACCAATAAAATAGCCATTACGTCCAAGACGCTTTGAAAGTACATTGCCACATTTTGGACATTTCTCATCAAGCTCCTCTACCCCGGGGCGCTCGACATCCTCTTTCGATACCACCTGCTCATGAAACTCGGACCAAAATTCCTTCAACAGCGGCCGCCATTCCTGTTCGCCCCGGGAAACGGCATCCAGATTATCTTCGAGCCTGGCAGTGAAATCGTAATCCACATATTTATTAAAGTGCTGTGACAGGAATTTGATAACCACCCGGCCCACGTCGGTCGGGTAAAACCGCTTCTTGTCCAAAATTACATATTCCCGGTATTGCAACGTTGAAATAATCACGGCGTATGTTGACGGACGACCGATACCATAGGCCTCCAGCGCCTTCACCAGACTGGCTTCCGAGTAACGTGGTGGCGGTTCGGTAAAATGCTGTTCCTGCCGAATCTGTTTCAGCGCAATTTCATCGCCTTCCTGCATCGCCGGCAATAGTGACTGATCCTGTTCGTGGGGTGTGTCGTCCTGACTTTCCTGGTACACGGCCATGAATCCCGGAACAACAATCACGGAACCGGTGGCCCTGAAGATATTCCCCTTCCCCGCCTCCAGTTCAATCGCTACGGTATCCATGGTGGCATGGATCATCTGGCAGGATACGGTGCGCTTCCAGATCAGATCATACAATCTGGCCTGGTCCTTCTTGAGATGCGCCTTCATTGTATCCGGGGTACGCATTGCCGATGTCGGCCGAATGGCCTCGTGCGCCTCCTGGGCATTCTTCGATTTGCTCTTATAAGTATTCGGATGCTCCGGAACATTGTCTTTGCCATAACGTTCGGCAATCAGGTCCCGTATCTCATCAATGGCTTCGGCCGCCAGATTAACGGAATCGGTACGCATATAGCTGATAAGACCCACGATCTCACCATCAATCTCAAAACCTTCGTAAAGTTGCTGGGCGGTGCGCATGGTTCGTTGGGCCGTAAATCCCAGCTTTCGTGCCGCCTCCTGTTGTAACGTTGACGTGGTAAACGGCGGCGAAGGATTGCGTTTGCGCTTTTTCTTGTCGACCTTTCTGACATGCAGTTTTCCTTTAGCATTGCTATTGAGTGTCGTCGTCACCCTGGTGGCACGTTTTTCATCCTCAATAGCAAACTGATCCAGCTTCTCGTTTTCATAATGCGTCAACTTCGCCATGAAGTCGCGCTTTTCTGTATTCAGGTCGGCCTCGATAGTCCAGTATTCGCGCGGTTTAAATGCCTCGATTTCCTCTTCACGCTCAACAATCAAACGCAGGGCCGGGCTCTGTACGCGTCCCGCCGACAAACCGCGCCGGATTTTCTTCCACAGCAAAGGTGACAGGTTGAAACCTACGAGATAATCCAGGGCACGACGTGCGTGTTGTGCATTAATCAGATTTTCAGACAATTCCCGTGGTTCCTTGATGGCCTGCTGAATTGCCTTTTTGGTGATTTCATAAAACTCGACACGGTGTACCGGCTTGTTGTCCAGGACACCGCGCTCCTTCAGAATTTCGTACAAATGCCAGGAAATAGCCTCGCCCTCTCTATCCGGGTCCGTGGCAAGATACAAGTCATCGGCCTTCTTCATGGCTTTGACGATGGCATCAACATGCTTTTTGTTTTTGTCGATGAGCTGGAACTTCATCCTGAAATTGTCCTCGGGGTCTACTGCGCCTTTCTTTGGCACCAGGTCACGCACATGGCCATAAGACGCCAGGGCCGTGAAGTCCTTGCCCAGGTATTTGGTCATGGTCTTGGCTTTCGCGGGAGATTCAACGATGATGAGGTGCTTAGGCATAAAAAGTCACCGAACAAACTAATAAATAAATCAAATTGGAGTTACACCATCATGAGCACAATGGTGTTGACAGGGTTTCAAAACAAAATACTTGTTTGCAAAACAACTTAGTGTAAGTGAACCTGGTTCTCATCAAAAACCATATCTTCCAGTAATGCATAAGCCTGCTCCTGGTCCGGCTGGTTATACAGCACCAGTAAAATAATCCAGCGTAACTGCTCCATCGAAATCTCATCAACATCAAGCGCCATCATTCTGTCAATAACAATTTCCCGGGTGCGCGGCTCGAGGACACCGATTTGCTCCATGCGTATCATGAAGTTACGGCATTCTATATTGATCTTTTCCTGTTCCAGTACACAATAGTGCCTGATGGCCAGCGGGTTACTGGACGCAACCAATACTTCTTCCTGTTCATGCAGGATAGACAGACCCTCCAGCCAATGAAAGGCCTTGGTGATTTCACCCTGGGGGAAACCAGCACGCGATAATTCATCAGTAAGTGTTTCTTGATCGGGGCTAAATTCGGAACCATCGTCCATATAATTCTCGAACAAAAACATCAATACATCAAATACGTTTTCTTTCATTCGTTCCTGTCAGCAGGTTATTTATGTCAGCCTCTGGTAGTGGCCTCCATGGGTATTGGCCACATCGCCAGACAGCTCAAGTTGTGACAGCATGGAACAAATACGATCCGACGTCAATCCGCTGCGCTGAACCAGCATATCCACGGTCACCGGATCGAAGCCCATATGCTGTAGCAGGGTAATCTGTTCAGGATCGGTAATATTTGTCTTTTTATCTGTTTTTCCAGTGTTATTGCTCAAAACAAAATGCGTCAACGAGCCCAGCTCCTCGATCACATCCTGCGCTGATTCCACCAATTTGGCCCCTTGTCGAATCAATTGGTGACAGCCCCTGGACAAGGGCGAATGAATAGACCCGGGGATGGCAAAAACCTCCCGCCCCTGTTCGCCGGCAAGCCTTGCCGTGATCAACGAGCCACTGCGCAGGGCCGCCTCCACCACCAGGGTACCCACCGCCAGACCGCTGATAAGTCGATTCCGTAATGGAAAGTTTTCCCTTTTTGGCGGCGTCCCCAAAGGGAATTCGGAAAGCAGTAAACCACGATCGACAATACGATGCGCCAGCTCACGGTGTTGTTTGGGGTATACCCGATCAATACCGGTACCGGCTACGGCAATGGTAAACCCATCTGCTGACAATGCTCCCTGGTGGGCAGCAGCATCGATACCCTGGGCCAACCCGCTGGTGATGATAAAGCCGGTCTGCGCCAGCGTATGGGCAAAATCCCGCGTCGTTTGTACCCCGGACGGGCTGGGATTACGACTGCCGACAATAGCCAACTGGGTACTGCCTAACAGTTCACGACTACCGGACAGAAACAACAAATACGGCGCATCGCTCAATTCCCGCAATAAAGGCGGATAATCAGGATCGTCCAGGGTTAATAGTGAGTGGCCGGTTTGCGCCAACCAATCAAATTCATCCGTCAGCTTTTCTTGCCGTGGCCCTTGCCGAATAGCATCCACAATAGATGGTTTATTGGCCAGGATGTCTTGTAGTTCGGATCGCTTGGCCGTGAATATATTCTCAATAGAACCAAAATGATCCAGTAACAAGGCGACAGCCCTGGGACCAACACCTGCAGATTTGTGCAGCGTTAACCACAGCGACAGGATTTCATTGTTGTTCATAGTGCGGTGCGCTTCCATTCGCGCCATTAGTGATAATAGTGGGTATTCTATGGTGTAACGACAGTATCGTTCAATCTTATCGGTTGGGTGGCAGACATCACCAGGGCATAACTGACTTTTTTATACACCCTGAACAGCATAATGATGCCGGATTGCTCATCGGGAATGCGGTAGAGTTTTTTCTTAACCGGATCGCGGCGTCGGCCAACATGGCGCTTAACCTGCAATACATTACCTACCTCCATACCGTGCTTGGTGCCGAGATCAATCACAACCACGGTGTATGTTCCAATCTCACTGACGGAATTAAGGGCATGAATAACACTGCCCTTGACCTTCCTGGCAGGTGCTCTGGGAAAATAATAGGCCAGCGATACATACTTCGGCGAAATCAACAATCGATCCGTAGGAAGAATCTCCTGTTTTACCTTGGTCACAATCAATTTGGCGGGATCACCCCCCTCCACCAGCTGGGCCTCACCCAGATAAACCGACTCATAGGCCAGGACACGGCGTGAACGCGCGCCTTTACCACCCCTTAACGGCTTACCTCGACGGAAAATATAAAAGTAATCATCATCACCCAGCTTCTTGTCCCCGAAACCACGCGCATAAAACTCACTGCCATTGCCCAATATCAGCCGGTTATCCAGGCCCACCGTAATATAACCTGCCTTGCGTAATTGGCGTCGGGTAACAATCCTGGGACGCGTCAAAAAGGCATCAATAGCACCCGGGGGAATGGTTGGGATCGCGGTTTCCAGTCCCTCGATGCGAATGCGTGGCGAAAGTCGGTCGGTGCGCAAGGTGGTGGGACGATGCCGGATAATCGGGCTATCCTCACCACCGGCCCCGGGAGTTGTGCCTGGTGTAGTAGTGTCACCTGCTTTTGTGGCGCCACCACGGACGATATCAATTACCGGGTCGCCACCAACCCAGCGCAGCAAAATGACATCGCCCGGATAAATCAGATGCGGATTACGGACGGTCTTGGTGTTGACCTTCCATATCTTCGGCCACATCCAGGGGCTTTTCAGGAACTTGGAGGCAATATCCCATAAGGTATCGCCGGGAACCACAGTGTAACGCTCAGGATGGTCATCTCGCAATTCAGGCCTTTTGCCATCGTCCGCCTTGTTTTCAATCTTGGGATGATCGCCACTGGTGCTGGTCTCGACACCGGCCTTGTCATCGGCCTGCAAAGGGGTCATGGACAGCAAGGACCAGAGCAATACAGCCATTGATGTTCTTATAAGTGTCGCCATAGATATGCTTTACTAGTTTGGTGACTGTCAGTGTAGTCGATCAGGATCAGCAATGCCAAGCCTCAAATACACAAAATAGTCTTTTTATTCAGTGATCTCTGAACTGATAATAAACCACTTTAGTAAGATTGCAAAGCAACCGATTGAAGGTAAAATCGACTTTATTATGGCTATTAGACCCATTTTGTACTATCCCGACCCACGCCTGTTCCTGATGGCCAGGCCTGTCACGAACGTCAATGAGGACATCCGCAAACTGGTCGACGATATGGCCGAAACCATGTATGCCGCCCCGGGAATTGGCCTGGCAGCACCGCAACTCAATGAATTAAAAAGAATTATTATGATCGACATATCCGAACACAGAAACAATCCACAAGTCTTCATTAATCCGGAAATTATTGAAAAAGAGGGTGAACAACGCCTCGAAGAGGGTTGTTTATCGGTACCGGGTATTTTTGAGTGTGTCGACCGGGCCGCCCATGTCCGGGTTCGCGCCCTGGATCGCCAGGGGGCGCCATTCACGACGG
>CAJVXG010000081.1 GCA_913009215.1 uncultured Gammaproteobacteria bacterium
TGAATGGCATGATAACCTGTGCCCAATGGGTCATCTTCAAGACCCAGCACCGTCAGGATACGCAGTTGCTGGTATGGACGCAGATTGTCCCAGGCAAGATCCCACAGAAAGTACGATGCGACCGATAGTAACAGTACCAATATGATGATGGTTGCCCAGCGTATGCCAGCCAGAAAGATTATTGCCAAACCCGTTCCCAGTATCATAATGGCGGTGCCCAGATCGGGCTGTTTCGCTACCAGGATGACGGGCACGATGACAATGCCCAGCGCCAGCAGGATTTTTGGCAATTTGGGGGGTAACTCCATTTTACTGAAGTACCAGGCCAGCAGCAGCGGAACCGCCAGCTTCATGACCTCGGCAGGCTGGAAGGCGACAATACCAAAATCAAACCAGCTTTGCGCGCCCTTGCGGATTACGCCGACAACAAGTACGACAATCAATAGCAGGAACCCTACTGCAAAGACATGCGGCGCCCAGCGTTTCATGTTTTCCGGGCTGATCTGGGCGATGACAATCATGAATATGAAACCGATACCAAGACGTAGTACGTGCCCGAAGACAACCCCGGCCTTTTGCGTGCTGGCGCTGTACATCACAAACAGGCTGACAATAGCGAGTATGCCAATGGCGTAGAGCAAAGGTTTGTCCAGGTGTAATCGTCGCGTCAGGCTTATGGTTGCCAAGTTCTCTGCTCCTTACTCAAAGGCCGGTTGGTTGAGTAAATAAAAATCCATTAACTTTCGCGCGATTGGCGCCGCCGCCGAGCTCCCATGACCGCCATTCTCAACGATTACGGCCACTGCAATCTGCGGGTTTTCTACCGGTGCGAAGGCAATGAACAAGGCGTGGTCGCGCAAGCGCTCTGCGATTTTTTTGGCGTCGTATTTTTCTTTTTGTCCTATGCTTATCACCTGGGCCGTGCCGGTTTTACCGGCGATTTTATATGGTGCGTTCCAACCAATACGAATGCCGGTACCCCGTCGGTCATGGACCACGTTGGTCATGCTGGTGATAATTTCCGGGAGTTTTTCCTTGAACCCGGCAGGCAATTCGCTATTGGCTTTGTTGCGAACCAGTTTATATTGTTTGCTGCCGGGGTCTTCTGTGGCATAGACCAGGGTGGGACGCATCCTTACCCCCCGGTTGGCCAGTGTCGCCACGGCCGAGGCCAATTGCAGTGGCGTGACCAATAACGGTCCCTGGCCGATGCCGGTAACAACCGTGTCACCGAGTGCCCAGTTGATGCCACGACGTTTACTCCATTCCGGGGAGGGTACCAGTCCAGCCACCTCATCGGGCATATCTATGCCCGTCTTATAACCAAAACCAAATATATTGAGGAATTTTTTGATGCGATCAATACCGAGCATAACAGCAAGCTGGTAAAAGTAGACATCACAGGATTGCACAATAGCATCGTTCAGGTTTACTGAGCCGTGGCCGGTTTTTTTCCAGTCGCGGAATCGATGACGGCTGCCCGGTAAATAAAAATATCCGGGGCAATACACTTGGCGCTTTGGATTAAATTCCTCCAGACTCAAAGCACCCAGGGCTAAAAACGGTTTAATAGTGGAGCCTGGGGCATAACGACCGCTGAGCGCACGATTGATCAGCGGCTTGTCCGGGTCGTCCAGTAAGGCCTTATAGGATTTTGTATCAATGCCGTTTACGAAAGGGTTGGGGTTGTAGGTTGGTGTACTGACAAAAGTCAGTATGCCGCCGGTGCGCGGATTCAATGCAATGACTGCCCCGCGTCGCTTACCCATGGCGCGTTCGGCATAGGCCTGCATGCCGGCATCGATATGCAGGTGCAGATTTTGCCCTGCCTTTGGGGCGAGGCGTTTCAAGGTGCGTAAATGACGGCCATGGGCGTTGGACTCAACCTGCTTGACGCCGACCCTTCCCAGTAATATTTTTTCGTAATAACGCTCCAGACCCAGCTTGCCTATATGTTGGGTACCATGATAAAGGGATTTCTTGATTTTTTTTGTATCCTCTTCATTAATACGGCCGACATAACCGATAAAGTGAACCGTTAGCGCACCGAGCGGATAATGGCGTTGTAGTCGGGCCTGTAATTCCACCCCGTTAAGATGGGTCTGATAACTGGCAATACGGGCGGCTTCGGCATCATTGAGATGGGTGCGTAAAGGAATGTTTTCGTACCTGGAATGACGCCTGATGAGCCGGTAGAAGATTTTCTTGTCATAGTCGGTGATTTTGATAATACCGGACAGTGTCTTGATTAATGCTTTCATGTCCTTGACCTGATGGGGTGTAATTTCCAGGGTGTAGACCGGATAATTTTGTGCCAGCACGGTACCGTTTCGATCCAGAATGAGGCCACGCGCCGGTGGGATCGGAATGGGCCGGATACTGTTGGCCTTGGACAAGGTGGTGTAATGATGTTGATTGATCAGTTGCAGGTAGATCAGGCGAAACAG
Source organism: uncultured Gammaproteobacteria bacterium (assembly GCA_913009215.1). Taxonomy (GTDB): domain Bacteria; phylum Pseudomonadota; class Gammaproteobacteria; order Acidiferrobacterales; family CAJVXG01; genus CAJVXG01. The sequence continues at coordinate 2,448 of CAJVXG010000081.1, forward strand.
AATAACAATTACGAGTAAACCTATAGCGCCCGCTACGATCATAAGACGGGAATTGAAAATGCGCGTTTCACGGAAATAGTCCCTTAAAGGAATATTGAGCATCATTCGACCTAACGGATTCCCATACGCCGCCTGACGTTGCGCAAAAGCGCAAATGTCCAGGGCCATATGAGCATGCTGATCAATACCGAGATCCAGAAGTTGGTAAATTTGGCAGGTTGGGACAACATGATACGTATCCAGATAATGAGAAACTGAATCACTACCAGTAATATCAGTATTACTACCGCTTGTTGCCAACGTGGATACATGCGTATGCGCAAATGCATTTTTACAGAGAGAAAAGCGAGCAAGGCATAGGCCAGGGCGAGCTGTCCCAGCAGTGGGGAATCAAACAATACATCCAGTATCAGCCCCACGATCCAGCCGATACCCACCGTTACTTTTGTTGGTGTGGCGATACACCAGTATATCAGGACCAGTCCAACCCAGTTTGGCCGGAATCTCTCGGCCCATTCCGGGAAGGGCAACACGGCCAGAATGAATGCGATAAAGAAACAGGCGGCAATGGTCAGGTAATCACGAAGAGTGTCATTTATTCTCATTATGGTGTGCTCTTCTTGGATCTGGTTTTCGGATACAGCAGCAGTACCTCCTTGCCGTAATTTATACGCGCCATCGGCGCTACCGTGATATTCAGAAAGGGTTCGTTAGGATCCTTGATTATTTTTTTAACTCGACCTACCGGATAACCAGTAGGAAATATGCCACCCATGCCCGATGTAACAAGAATATCTTTTTCTTTGATGCGGGAGCCGGTGCCCAGGTAGGGGATAGATAAGGTGTTGAGACTTCCGGTACCGTAAACAATGGTACGTAAGCCGTTTCGCCTCACCATGACCGGTATGGCGTGGCTTGGGTCAATAATGAGCGTGACTACTGCCTTGGAATTGTATACCTTGCTGACCTGTCCAACGACACCATATGCATCGACCACCGGCTGTCGGATGAACACACCATGATTGCTGCCCTGGTTCAGGTAAAGTTTACGGGTGTAGGGATCAATGCTGACCTTGAGCAGCTCCGCCAGTCTGGGTGTGTAATCCTTGCGGATTCTTTGTACGGCGCCGAGTTGTGAACGCAGTCTTTTATTCTCGTCTTCCAGTGTTTGTCGGCGGTTCAGTTTGTAGCTCAGTTTATTGTTTTTATTTTCCAGGTCTTTGATAATTGCCTGGTAGTCTGTTTCGTTCTTGGTAGCTTCCTTGAACCAGCCAGTTACAGCGGACGGCAGACTGGCGATGCTATGGACCGGTTTAATCAGGGTATTGATGGTGTTGCGGATATAGTTGCCGTAGTCCCCTTTATGATCAAGGTACATGATCAATACAGAAAGCAAGACAAGGATAATGAGCCGTGCCAGGCTGGAGGGAGGTCTTAGCGTCCTACCCAGAATGGAGATCATGGAGATCTACTCTCGTAACAGTACGTCACCCATATTCTCGGCTTCTTGTAATGCTCTACCGCAGCCACGTACAACGCAGGTCAGGGGATCTTCAGTTTTGATAATAGGCAAACCCGTTTGTTCTGCCAGCATGCGGTCGATATCCCGCAATAAGGTACCACCGCCGGTAATCACCAGGCCTTTCTCGGCAACATCGGCGCCAAGCTCTGGAGGGGTTTGCTCCAGGGCCTCCTTGATAGCCATAACAATATCGGCCAGGTCCTCACTTATTGCCGTGTAGATTTCCTTGCTGTCCAGGGCCAGGGTGCGCGGTACACCGTCGGCAATGTGGCGGCCCTTTATTTCCATGGTCTTTACCTCACTGTCCTGCCATGCGGTGCCGATCTCGTTTTTCACCCTTTCTGCGGTGGCTTCGCCAATCAATATGCCGTACTTGCGACGAATATAACCAATGATAGACTCATCCATGCGGTCACCGGCAACACGCAGTGAATGGGAGTAGACAATACCCCCGAGAGAGATGACGCCGACTTCGGTGGTACCGCCACCAATATCCAGTATCATGGAGCCGGTGGGTTCGGCGATGGGCAGTTCGGCTCCAATGGCGGCTGCGATCGGTTCTTCAATAAGATACACTTCCCTGGCCCCGGCCGACATCGCCGATTCACGAATAGCACGTCGTTCTACCTGGGTAGAGCCACAGGGCACGCAGATAATAATGCGCGGACTTGGTTGAAACATACGGGTTTCGTGGACCCGGCGGATAAAGTATTTCAACATTTCACCAGTGACGGTGAAGTCGGCGATAACGCCATCTTTCATTGGGCGGATGGCCTGGATGTTACCCGGGGTACGCCCCAGCATTTTTTTTGCCTCCTGACCGACGGCCAGAATGCTGCGACTATTACGGGAGCCAGGCTCGTGTCGAATGGCGACAACCGAGGGCTCATTAAGGACAATACCCTTGTCACGGACATAAACCAGTGTATTGGCGGTGCCCAGGTCGATGGCCAGGTCGCTGGAGAAGAAACCACGGAAACTCTTAAACATAATGCCTTGTTTTGCCTTAATATAATGTAGTGTAGCCTACTGTAGCAATGACGCCAGATTGCTTCAACCTATTGAGCGAATATGGTAACTTGCGCGCTCGCTTTCAACAAACCCGATATTTGCCTGGGGCAGCATCATGACGCTGGGTCGAGACGACATACAGAAAATTGCCATTCTTGCGCGCCTTGAGGTCAATGAGCAAGAGCTGGAACACTATACCCGGACCTTGTCGCAGATACTCGGATTAATCGACCAGATGAACGCTGTCGATACCTCCTCAGTATCACCGATGGCCCACCCACAAGACGTCAGCCTGCGTCTGCGCGAAGACCGGGTCGGTGAGACCGATCGACGTGAGCAGTTCCAGAAGATCGCCCCGGAAACCGAGAATGGCTTCTATCTGGTACCCAGGGTTATAGAGTGATATGAATCCTGGGCCATGTCCCGGCCCGAAGACGGACTAATCCGATGCATACGAAAACCATTACCGAATTGATTGTCGGCCTGAGGGCCGGAGAGTTTTCCAGTGAAGAGCTGACAAGCCATTTCCTGGATCGTACGCAACAGCAGAAGGATCTGAACGCCTTCATCACGATTGATCGCGATGCCACGCTGGAACAAGCGAGGGCGGCGGATCGTGCCTTGAAGCAAAATGAGGCGAATCTGCTTACCGGGATACCGCTTGCCCACAAAGATATATTTTGTACCGAGAATATGCTGACCACTTGCGGTTCTAAAATGCTTTATAACTTTGTCTCACCTTATAGCGCTACGGTGATCGAGAAGTTTAACCGCTGTGGCGCCGTAATACTGGGCAAAACCAATATGGACGAATTTGCCATGGGGTCGTCCAATGAAACATCATATTATGGTCCGGTAAACAACCCCTGGGACCGGGACCGGGTGCCCGGCGGCAGTTCCGGCGGTTCTGCTGTTTCGGTAGCGGCCAGGCTGGCCCCCGGGGCTACCGGTACCGATACCGGCGGCTCCATACGACAGCCGGCCTCGCTGTGCGGTATCACCGGTCTGAAACCGAGCTATGGTCGTGTCTCCCGGTTTGGCATGATTGCCTTTGCCTCCTCTCTGGATCAGGCGGGGCCAATGACACAAACCGCAGAAGATGCCGCCTTGTTATTACAGGCCATGGCCGGGTTCGATGAGCGTGACTCCACGTCGGTTGATAAAACAGTGCCGGATTATATGGCCGAACTGGACAATGATCTTAAGGGTTTGCGTATTGGTATTCCAAAGATATTTTTTGCCGAAGGTCTCGACAGTGAAGTGGCAGCAGTTGTTGAAGCGGCTATCGATGAATACAGGAAAATGGGTGCCGAGCTTGTCGATATTGATTTACCGAATAGTAGCCTGGCCGTTCCCTGTTATTATGTGTTGGCGCCTGCCGAGGCCTCGTCCAACCTGTCACGCTTTGATGGTGTGCGTTACGGTTACCGTGCCGAAGAGTATAAAGACCTCAACGATATGTACACCAGGACCCGGACCCAGGGCTTTGGTGAGGAGGTCAAGCGCCGTATCATGATTGGCACCTATGCCTTGTCCTCAGGATATTACGACGCCTACTATCTGAAGGCACAGAAGTTGCGTCGGTTGATCAGCAATGATTTTGATCAGGCCTTTGAACAGTGCGATGTCATCATGGGACCCACGGCACCGGGCACCGCTTTCAAGCAGGGCGAAAAAACCGACGATCCGGTATCGATGTATCTCAACGATATTTACACCATTTCAGTTAATCTGGCGGGCATACCGGCCATCTCGATTCCGGCCGGTTTTGACAAACAAGGTCTGCCCGTCGGGCTGCAGATTATTGGCCGGTATTTTGATGAGGCGCGTCTGCTGAATGTGGCGCATCGTTATCAACAAGTGACCGATTGGCACCGGCAGATGCCGGCAGTGGAACGTTAATCTATATATTTATAAAGGTCTAGGATATGGATTGGGAAGTCGTCATCGGACTGGAAGTGCATACGCAATTACAAACGCAGAGCAAGATTTTTTCCTCAGCGTCGATTGGCTATGGCGCCCAGCCTAATACCCAGGCCTGTGCCGTGGACCTTGCCTTACCGGGAGTATTGCCGGTGATGAACCGGGAAGCGGCGCGTATGGCGGTAAAGTTTGGTTTGGCCATAGGCGCCAAAATCAACCAGCGGTCCGTGTTTGCGCGCAAGAACTATTTTTACCCGGATTTGCCCAAGGGCTACCAGATC
>CAJVXG010000082.1 GCA_913009215.1 uncultured Gammaproteobacteria bacterium
AGCCTGCATTTTGCTCTTACTGCTTTTGGAATGGGCACGCCTTTCTTAAAAGGCATGGTCTTCTGTACAGTAATGGTGTCTTTAATAGTATCTTTTGCCCAGCTTACGCTGGCGCCTAAAAGTGTGGTAATGATCAATGTTAAAAAGAGTGACACAAAACGCATAATGCTCTCCCGGCAAGTAATTGAAAATGGTATATTGCTTAGTTCGTTACAGAGCAAAGTATAGACTGACGTTTTGCATTATCCAGATTGAGGAGGCGGTTTGATAAATAACATCTTTGTATTTGATATCGAAACCATACCGGATGTTGAGACTGGCAGGAAATTGTATGATATTGCCGATCTGGACGATGATGGAATAGCACGCATTTTGTTCCAGAAGCAGTTGGAAAAAACCAATGGCGCCAGCGATTTTTTGCCGCTGTATATGCACAAGGTTGTGGCCATCTCTATCGTTTTTCGCCAGGGCGATCAGATCAAGGTCTGGTCGCTGGGAGATCTCGAATCTGACGAGTCCGAAATAGTACGTCGTTTTTTTGATGGCATCGAAAAATACTCGCCAACCCTGGTGTCATGGAACGGCAGTGGTTTTGATTTACCGGTTTTGCATTACCGCTCTCTGAAGCACGGTATTGCAGCACCTCGTTACTGGGATATGGGCAGTGACGATCGCGATATGAAATGGAATAACTACATCAGCCGATTTCATTTCAGGCACACCGATCTGATGGATGTATTGGCGGCTTATCAGCCCAGGGGCAGCGCACCCCTGGATGGGCTGTCGACCATGCTTGGCTTCCCCGGCAAAATGGGCATGAGCGGCGCGTCGGTATGGGAGCAGTACCAGCAAGGTGAATTGCAGGCCATTCGTGATTACTGCGAGACCGATGTGCTGAATACCTATCTCATATATTTACGTTGGGAGTTGATACGCGGCAATCTCGATCAGGCCGGGTGGGACAAAGAGACAACACTGCTCAAAGATACCCTGCGTGACGCCAGGAAACCCCATCTCGACGCCTTTCTGGAGGCATGGGACGCTTAAGCCATGTCGTCGTCCCGAGCGAAACGGAAACCGGTTACCGCCGACGCGATTATTGAATCACTCAATTATGATGGTCGCGGCGTGACCCATGTTGGTAACAATATCGTATTTGTCGATGGCGCTTTGCCCGGCGAGGCAGTGACGATCGAGTATCGAAAAAAGCGGAGAAAAATATATGAAGGGCAGGTGCTGTCAATACAGCAACAGGCCCCTGATCGCATTCAACCCCGCTGTCCGTACTTCGGCGTATGCGGCGGTTGCAGTTTGCAGCACATGTCGGCCACGGCGCAGATCGATGCCAAACTAAATGTACTGAAAGAAAACCTGCAACATATCGGCAAGCTAAGCCCTGAGCATTATTTGCCGGCGTTAACAGACCAGGAGTGGGGTTACCGGCGCAAGGCACGGCTGGGGTTGCGTTATGTGCCTAAAAAAGGTGGCCTGTTATTGGGTTTTCGGGAACGTCGCAGTAGTTATGTCACTAACCTGGATGCCTGCCTCAATCTGGATGAACGCATATCCAGCCTGCTAACCCCACTGCGTGAATGCATTGCATCGTTGTCTGTCCCTGAGCAGATTCCCCAGATAGAGGTGGCGGGTGGTGAGCATGGGCTGGTATTTGTAATACGACATTTACAGACATTGGCCGATACAGATTTACATAGCCTGCGATTATTTTCTCAAGACCACGATGTGCAGATCTTCCTGCAAGACGGCGGGCTGGAATCCATTTATTGTCTGGCGCCGGATCACCCTGAACCACTGTCATTCAGCTTGCCGGATTATGGTTTGACGTATCATTTTTTACCAACCGATTTTACCCAGGTTAATTTCGGTATTAACCGGAAGATGGTTGCCAGGGCTGTGGGGTTACTTGAACTTGATCAAAAGGATGCCGTACTGGAGCTATTTTGCGGCCTGGGTAACTTTACGCTACCAATGGCGCTACAAGCCAGTAAGGTGTTGGGAATCGAGGGTAATGATGGTTTGGTAGACCGCGCCAGAAAAAATGCAGAACGGAATAATATTACAAATGCAGAATTCCGTTCAGCCGATCTTTATGGTCATCCTGATGCCGGACTGTGGCGTGGCTTTGAGTTTAATAAAGTATTGCTGGACCCTCCACGTAGTGGTGCGCAGGAAGTGTTACCATTAATAATGCAGCAAAAACCGGAGCGCATCGTTTATGTCTCCTGCAACCCGGCAACACTGGCACGTGACAGTGCCTATCTGGTACATGAACAGGGCTATACCCTGTACAGCGCAGGAGTGATGGATATGTTCCCACATACCAGCCATGTGGAATCCATAGCACTATTTCTCAGAGGGGAGCATGGTGGCGGAAATTAAACACAGCATTGTCGTTGATGTCGATATACAGACGCTCAGGCTCCTGGGAAATGATGGCCAGGTATTGCTAGAAGCGCCAATCTCGACAGCCAGAAAGGGGGTGGGTGAAATCAATGGCAGCGAACAAACGCCAAGAGGCAGACATATTATCCGTGCCAAGATCGGTGCCCGACAGCCTGTCAATACGATATTTGTTGGCCGGCGATCAACCAATGAAATTTACACCAGTGAGTTGCGTCAACAACATCCGGGTCGTGACTGGATACTGACCCGTATACTCTGGCTCAGTGGAACCGAGCCGGGAAAGAACCGATTGGGTAATGTGGATACCATGCGACGATATGTCTACATCCACGGAGCGCCCGATGAAGACGAGATGGGTGTGCCGGGTTCTCATGGCTGCATCAAAATGCGAAACCATGATGTTATTGAACTATTTGACAGGGTGGCGCTGTACACTCCGGTAATCATCAAGGCATAGGAAAATGACACTGGGTCCCATCATGGCCGATGTTGCTGGCCTGGAGTTACAAGACGATGAGCGCGAACGATTGATGCACCCATACATCGGCGCGGTCATTCTGTTCGCCCGCAATTATGAATCACCGGAGCAGGTCGCCGTTTTGGCACAAAACATACACCGCCTGCGTGAACCACGTTTGCTGGTTTGTGTTGATCACGAAGGCGGAAGGGTACAGCGCTTCCGTAAAGGCTTTACCGAGTTACCTCCCATGCATCGCTTTGGCGATCTTTATGAAGACAACCCCAGACGGGCGAGAAGATTAGCCGAGCAATGTGGCTGGTTACTGGCTACCGAGTTGCGGGCCGTGGATATGGATTTCAGTTTTACCCCGGTGCTGGATATGGATCGTGGTATCAGCAAGGTGGTGGGTGATCGCGCCTTTCACAGCAGTCCGGATATTATTACCAATCTGGCGCACGAACTCATGCATGGCCTCAAGCGCGGAGGTATGGTGGCCATCGGCAAGCACTTCCCGGGTCACGGTGGCGTCGAGGCCGATTCCCATGTTGATATGCCGGTGGATGAGCGCAGTTATGACGATATCGCCATGGAGGACCTGGTGCCATTCAGCCGTATGATTGAATACGGACTGGCCGGCATCATGCCGGCCCATGTGATATACAAGAATGTCGACCCCATGCCCGCCGGTTTCTCCCGCTTCTGGTTGCAGCAGGTATTGCGTAAGCGACTGGGGTTTGAAGGCGTTATTTTTAGTGACGATCTCTCTATGGCCGGAGCCCATGTAGTCGGGGATATGGTGCAACGGGCACGGACAGCGTTGCAGGCCGGGTGCGACATGGCGCTGGTCTGTAACGATCCAGACAGTGTGGACACGGTACTGGACGGACTCGACTGGACGCAGAATCCGGCCTCAGCCATGCGTATTTCCCGTCTGCATGGCAAGAATACGATCACGTGGGCCGATCTACAGAAAAACAGGGAATATAAGCAAACCCGGGATATGGTGTCAGACCTGCTGGCGCTATAGAATAGCGCGCGTTACTGCAGATGGCGGTATTTTATGACAATCCTGTAACGGGGGAATACCGGTGCCCAAGATTGAACCACTGGACAAGCTCAAACTGGAAAGCTTTAACAACCTTACCAAGACGCTGAGCTTCAATATCTACGATATTTGTTATGCGCACAATGGCGCTGAACAAAAGAAATATATCTCCTATATCGATGAAGAGTACAACGCCGAACGCCTGACCAATATCCTTAAAGATGTGGCCGAGATCATTGGCGCCAGCATTCTCAACATTGCCCATCAGGATTACGATCCGGAAGGCGCCAGCGTGACCATGCTGATTGCCGAATTGCCGATTATCGATGAGCCGAGAAACCCGGAAGAGCCAGGCCCGGTGAAACCGCAGCCCGATGCCGTGGTGGCCCACCTGGATAAAAGCCATATTACGGTACATACTTATCCGGAGAGCCATCCAGTGTATGGTATCAGTACTTTTCGTGCCGATATCGACGTTGCTACCTGCGGCAAGATCTCACCATTGCGGGCGCTGAATTTCCTGATCCACAGTTTTGATTCGGATATTGTTATTGTCGATTACCGGGTGCGTGGCTTTACCCGGGATATGAATGGTCAGAAACATTATATCGATCATGAGATCAATTCCATCCAGAGTTTTATCGACCAGGAAACCCTGGATCGCTACCAGGCCATGGATGTGAACGTGTTCCAGGAAAACATGTTTCATACCAAAATGATGGTAAAGGACTTTACACTGGATAATTATTTATTTGGTATTGACGAAGCAGACTTGAGCGATAACGAGAGGCAGCTGGCCATAGAGAGACTCAATAGCGAAATGCTGGAAATCTTTTATGGCCGTAACATGAGTTAGCTGTTTTAGGCCCTTTCTATATACTCGCCGGTATCGGTGTTTACTTTTATTTTGTCACCAATATTAACGAACGTCGGTACGGTCACGGTCAGGCCGGTTTCCAGTTTGGCCGGTTTGCCGGATCCGGATGCAGTTTGGCCTTTAATAGCGGCATCGGTGTCTACCACCTCCAGCACTATCGTGCCAGGCAATTGCAGGCCAATCGGCTTTTCGTTATAGAAGCTGACAATGACCTCGATGTTGGGAATAATGTATTCCACCTGACCCTCAAGATCCTCTGCGGAGAGGTTTAACTGCTCGTAGGTCTTGCTGTCCATAAAGACATATTGATCGCCATCGGCATAGGAGTAGGTCATATCCCGGGACTCGACATGGGCCTTTTCAACCTTGTCTTCGGAGCGAAAGCGTTCATTGAGCTTGGTACCGTCGTCTACGGCCTTCATTTCGGCCTGAACAAAGGCACCGCCTTTCCCCGGTTTAACATGGCTGGTTTTGGCCACGCGCCAAAGCCTGCCGTTGTGTTCGATCAGATTGCCGACCTTGATTTCAAATGCCGAGATTTTCATGTCACACTATGCTCCGATGTCGTGCGGTAAAAGGCAGGCATTCTAACAAACTGGCAGGGGCAAATATGCCCCTTTGCTTAAGCTTATATTATGTAATCAAATCAATATGATATAATATATAACTAATGTATTTTATAATTCTATAACTGCTGTATATCATAGTCTCCAATGCCAAATTTTGATGCCTTCTGCCTTGCCTGCCCCCGTTTGGCCAGCCATTTGAACCGTATACGGGATCAATACCCGAGCTACTATGCGCGACCGGTGCCACCATTCGGTGACCGTGAAGCACGTCTATTGATCGTAGGTTTGGCGCCGGGTATGCACGGCGCCAACCGCAGCGGTCGACCTTTTACCGGTGACTATGCCGGAATTCTGTTATACCAAACCCTGCATAAATTTGGTTTTGCCAATAAACCTGAATCAGTGGCCGTCAACGATGGGCTGCAACTCATTAATTGCCGAATTACCAATGCCGTGAAATGCCTGCCCCCGGGAAACAAGCCGGTAGCAAAAGAAATAAACACCTGTAATGCCTATCTGCAAACCGAGCTGCAAGAATTGGCGCCGGGTAGCGTCATTCTGGCCCTGGGCGGTATTGCCCATAAATCTGTGGTCAAGGCCCTGGGGTTGAAACAAAGCGATTACACTTTCGGCCATAATCATTACCATGGACTACAAAACGATTTGCATTTCATGGATTCTTATCATTGCAGTCGCTACAACACCCAGACCAAACGTCTGACGAAAACCATGTTTGAGGATGTATTCCAGAAGGTACAAACATTGCTGACTGAAACCCGTGAGTATTGACGCAGCCAAAAGCAGATCGCTGATCACCAATCTGTCGAATGCGCCCGGCGTTTATTGTATGCTGGATCAACACGGCAAGGTGCTTTATGTCGGCAAGGCCCGTAATTTGCGTAAACGCGTCAGCAGCTATTTTCGCAGCAGTGGTTTGTCTCCACGCATTCAATTGTTGATGCAAAAGACCGCAGACGTCGACATCACGGTGACCCACACCGAAAGCGAGGCTTTGCTACTGGAAAACAATCTCATAAAATCCGAGTTACCGCGGTTTAATATTTTGTTGCGAGACGACAAAAGTTACCCTTATATCTATTTATCCAGCGAACATGAATTTCCACGGTTGAGTTTTTACCGTGGCGCGCGCCATGGCAAGGGCCGCTATTTTGGGCCTTATCCCGGTACCAGTGCGGTACGGGATAGCCTGAGCCTGCTGCAAAAGGTGTTTCCGGTGCGCCAGTGTGAGGACAGTTATTTTCGTAATCGCTCCCGGCCCTGTTTGCAGTATCAGATCAAGCGTTGTTCGGCCCCTTGTGTCGGCCTGGTCAGCGCCCGGCAATATCAAGAGGATGTTCGTCATGCCGTGATGTTTCTTGAAGGCAAGAGTAATGAGTTGATCGATCACATAGCTGAAAAAATGGATCAGGCAGCAGAACAACTGGATTATGAAATGGCCACTGTATTTCGCGATCGTATAGCCAAACTCAAACGTGTTCAGGAAAAACAGTATATCAGTGGAGAGCATGGCGATGCCGATATTGTTGCCGTGGTCGTGAAAAATGGTATGGCTTGTGTCTATGTCAGCTTTGTTCGTGGCGGACGTAATCTTGGCGGCAAATCTTTCTTTCCCCGTGTCGGCGATGGGGATACCGGTACCGATGTCATGGCGGCATTTTTACCGCAATATTATCTCGGTAAAACCATTCCTCGAAATATATATCTGAATAGTGATATTACTGACAGGGAGGTGCTGCAACAGACTTTTCGTGACCAGTGCAAATACAATATTTCCTTGTCGAG
>CAJVXG010000083.1 GCA_913009215.1 uncultured Gammaproteobacteria bacterium
TCTCGTACCGCTGTACCTCAAAACGAAATGCCGACGCGCCTTCGCCACGCACCTGAATACCAAACGAAGCCGTGGGATCAACATCATCGGTCTTTCGGGTCAGGGTGGCGCCCAAACCATCTTTCATTTTCAGCTTATTACGCCAGCGAAATGCTCCACCTTTGATAAAGAAAGTGGCAACACGACTGCCTTTCTTGTAAAACGGAATATGCCAGACAGCGGTCACGGCGATACCATTAATATTTTCCTTGGTGCTGAAATTCCCGGCCACACCGCCAGCACCAAAATCCACGGTACCTACATATCGACTTGACAGAGTTCCAAAATTTACAATACCAAACTCAACGGCAAAGTATTTAAAGAAAGTCAGACCAAAGGATACACGCAGTATCTGTCCATCATCATTATCGAAACGGCCTGTAGCAACGCCCCCGATAGTTTGGTCGGTCTGGTCAATATCCCATGTGCGGCCTATACCAAGAGAGAAATACCAGCGATCCGGTTTATCTCCGGCGGTATCGTCATCTCCGGCATAAACGGTAGACGGAGTGGTCAGTGAGAGGCTGGCAATGGCCAGAAAACAGAGCAAAGCGCTGAGAAAAGTCTTGTTCCTGCGCAATATTTTCATTATGTATCCCCCAGAATGGAAAATATTTATGTTGATCAATTACTTCTAGTTACTATTTAAAGCATAATATAGCTCATAGCGCAAAAACATGCCACTTATTACCATACATTAATTGTGTCTTTTATCTATAGACGTCAATATGTTCAAATCTGCCTCTTTTAGGGCCGCTCTCCATCTATGAAAAAACGGGATTGCCGTACATATTTACCTGCAGAATGGGCCCCTCAGAGCGGAATAATGCTGACCTGGCCTCATCGGCACACGGATTGGGCATCCGACCTCACCAATGTCGAGGCTTGCTACCTGGAATTGGCATACCACATTTGTCGCTACCAAAAACTGCTTATTGTCTGCTTTGATCATGCACACAAGAAACATATAAAACAAATACTTAAAGAGAAGAACGTAGCACTGGAGCAGGTTCGCCTGGCGCTCGCGCCCAGCAACGATACCTGGACCCGCGACCACGGCCCGATCACCGTTTTGTGTCAACAGGACATCACCTTGCTGGATTTCCGCTTTAACGGTTGGGGTGACAAATATGCCTCAGACCTGGACCATGCCATTACCGCCACGCTGTATCATCAACAAGCCCTGGGGGACACGGTGCTGGAACCTGTCGATATGGTACTGGAAGGCGGTAGTATTGAGGTCGATGGTTCAGGCACCCTGCTCACCACCAGGGACTGCCTGTTAGCACCGACACGTAACCCAAAGCTCAGTCAGCAGCAGATCGAACAGAAGCTGATTCAATGGTTCGGGCTAAACCGGGTGCTGTGGCTGGGGCATGGTTACCTCGACGGAGACGACACTGACAGCCATATCGATATCCTGGCGCGATTCTGCGATCGCGAAACCATCGCCTATACGCATTGTGATGACAAGAGCGACCCGCATTACAAAGAACTCAATGCCATGGAAACTGAACTGCGTGGCTTGCGGTCGATTACCGATCAGCCGTATCGCCTGGTCCCCCTGCCCTGGCCTGCCGCAAAATACGATGATGCAGGAAACCGTCTTGCGGCCAGTTATGCCAACTTTCTTGTCGTCAACGGGGCTGTCATCATACCAGGCTATAATGACCCCGCCGATGAGCAAGCCAGGGTATGCCTGCAACAATGTTTCCCGGACCGCGAAGTCATCACCATCAATGCCCTAGCCCTGATCAAACAGGGAGGTAGCCTGCACTGTATGGCCATGCAGTTGCCCGAGGGCGTGTTAACATAGACCTATGACACATTCCCTTGTTGTCGGGCTGGTACAACAGCGTAATCAGACCGATCAGGCAAAAAATCTTGATCAAATAATTCAAGGCATACGCGATGCGGCACATCAGGGCGCGCAGCTGGTACTGCTACAGGAATTGCATAACACCCTGTATTTCTGCCAACAGGAAAATGAAAGCTGTTTTGATCTGGCGGAAACCATCCCGGGACCCACGACCGAAAAACTTGCCAAGCTAGCCAAAGAGCTTGGGGTCATTATTGTTGCCTCGGTATTCGAGAGGCGCACTGCCGGGATTTATCACAATACCGCCGTTGTCATTGAACAAGACGGGTCGCTAGCCGGCAGCTACCGGAAAATGCATATCCCGGATGACCCGGGGTATTATGAGAAATTCTACTTCACACCGGGCGATCAGGGCTTTATCCCCATCAACACCTCATTAGGCAAGTTAGGGGTGCTGGTCTGCTGGGACCAGTGGTATCCGGAGGCCGCGCGCCTGATGACATTGAGAGGGGCGGAAATTCTACTCTACCCAACCGCCATCGGTTGGGAACCTGGCGATGACAAAGAAGAACAACAACGTCAACTCGACAGCTGGATGACCATCCAGCGCGCCCACGCCATCGCCAATGGCTTGCCACTGCTGGTTTGTAACCGTGTCGGCCATGAAGCCGACCCGGCACAACAAACCGACGGTATACAATTCTGGGGCAGCAGTTTTATTGCCGGTCCGCAGGGAGAACTTCTGGCACAGGCCAGTGACGATCAGTCAGCGATACTGACAAGCACTATCGATCTTGAGCGCAGTGAAAAGGTAAGGCGCACCTGGCCCTTTCTGCGTGACCGCCGTATTGACGCCTACCAGGGCCTGCTCTTGAGATACCAGGACCCTATCGACTAATTTGAAACCTTACAAAGGGCGTGTCTTATGATCGTCATTCTCCACAGTGGCATTGAAACCGATAGCAGCGATTACCTGCAGCTAATGGATTATTTTAACAACAGGCCCGATATCGAAACCCGCATCCACCAGGTCGCCGGGGCACAACAAACCATCACCGAGATCTATCTGATCGGCAACACCAGTGCCCTCAACCGCAAGGAAATTGAAGGCCTGGCGGCCGTAGAAAGAGTGGTACGCATTTCCGAGGAATACCGCGTCATTGGCCGGCATCATGATGACTCGCGCAGCTGTGGCTTTGATTACAAGGGCATCCAGTTCAACCAGGACAACCTCAACGTCTTTGCCGGACTGTGCGCCGTTGACACCCCGGAACATGTCGAACTAATGATGAAGGCCCTGCAAGACCACGGCCAGGTCTGTACCCGTATGGGCGCCTACAAGCCCCGCACCAGCCCCTACGCCTTTCAGGGACATGGCGCCAGTTGCCTGCCCTGGGTATTCGAGCTGGCCGGCAAATACGATATCAAGGTCATCGCCATGGAGATTACCCATGACTCTCACATCAAGGAAATTCGTCAGGCACTGGATAGCACCGGGCATCCCACCGGCGTTATGCTGCAAATTGGCACCCGCAATACCCAGAACTTTGAGCTGCTGAAGAATGCAGGCCGACAGAATGATTTTCCGGTGCTATTGAAAAGGGGTTTTGGCATTACCCTGGAAGAATCCCTTAATGCCGCAGAGTATCTCGCCAGCGAAGGGAATCACCGTATCGTCTTTGCCTTACGGGGCATGAAAACCAACATGGGGGATCCGCACCGGAATTTTGTCGATTTCGCCCATGTCCCGGTCATAAAAAGACTGACACGTCTGCCGGTGTGTATCGACCCATCGCACTCGGTCGGTTCACGCGACCAGGGGCCCGACAATATTCTGGACATGGCGCATGTCACGGCCCAGGGCGTCATTGCCGGCGCCAATATGATATTGGTCGATTTCCACCCGGTGCCAAAAAAGGCCCTGGTGGATGGACCCCAGGCCTTAACGCTGGAAGAACTGCCCTACTTCCTGGAGGATGTCAGCATTGCCCACGAGGCCTATCAGAAACGCAAGGCACTGGCGGCCAGTCTCAATTCATAGAGGGAACCTCTGATTAATTCCTTTGAGGTCACTCCGGCGGAAGCCGGAGTCCAGTAACGCCTTGAATTTGAAGCATTGGATTCCGGGTCGCACCGCTGGTTTGCCCGGAATGACGAATTAATCAGAGCTTCCAGAGGTTATATTGGTAGCACTGTTTTTTTATGGAGAGTTTTTACTTGGAGAGTTTTTACTCTGACCCCAAAGACATACCAAATGATATAATCGCTCCTTTGTGGAATTGATATTATTATTTATGCGGATAAGGTCTACGTGCTTCACCTACGTATAACTGTCTTGGTCGGTCTATGCCATGCCCTTCATGTTGTAACTCCAGCCAGTGACTGACCCAACCGACGGTTCGTGCCACTGCAAAGATAACAGTAAACATATTGTTCGGAAAACCCATGGCACGAAGCAGGATACCTGAATAGAAATCCACATTGGGATAGAGCTTGCGTTCTATGAAGTATTCATCCTTCAGTGCAATTTCTTCAAGACGCACAGCAATTTCCAGTAAGGGATCATTAATTCCCATGTGTTCCAGGACCTCACGTGCGGATTTCTGAATGACACGAGCCCGTGGATCAAAGTTCTTGTAGACCCGGTGACCAAAACCCATCAGTCGGTAATCGTTGGACTTGTCCTTGGCCCTGTTCACGGCCTTCGGGATATTTTTTACATCACCGATTTCTTCCAGCATCATTAACACGGCTTCATTGGCGCCGCCATGCGCCGGACCCCACAGGCTGGCGATGCCGGAGGCGATACAGGCGAATGGGTTGGCGCCAGACGATGCAGCCAATCGCACCGTAGATGTCGACGCATTTTGTTCGTGGTCGGCATGCAAAATAAGTATTCGGTCCATGGCCCGGCACAACACGGGGTCAGGCACAAATTCCTTATTAGGCATCCCAAACACCATCTGCATAAAGTTACTGGCATAATCCAGCGCATTATCAGGATAACGATGGGGATGGCCCACACTATAGGTATAGGCCGCCGCGGCAATGGTAGGAATTTTTGCTACCAGTCGTGTTGCCGCCATAGTACGTTGTACCGGGTCATTGATGTCCATGTGATCATGGTAAAAAGCCGACAAAGCGCCAACCGTACCAACGATAATAGCCATGGGATGGGCGTCGCGACGAAAGCCCTGATAAAAACTGAGTACCTGTTCATGCAACACACTGAAATGATGTACGTTGCCGGTAAATTCCTGTATCTGTTTTTGATCCGGCAACTGGCCGAACATTAACAGATAAGCCACCTCTATAAAATTGCTCTTCTCAGCCAGCTCTTCAATCGGATAACCTCGGTACAGCAATACACCTTTGTCACCGTCAACATAGGTAATGGCGCTTTTGCAAGAGGCTGTGGAACGAAAACCGGGGTCAAATGCCAGCAGACCGTGGCGACCATAGAGCGTCTGTATATCGACCGCCTTGGGCCCCATGGTGCCCTCCAGGATGGGCAGGCTGCTTTCCTCCTCGCTAGTGGTAATCTTGGCGGTTACAAAGCTATCAGACATCGTAATCACATCTCATTTATCAAGGCCGCTAAGGTTAGCATCAAGAAAAGCAAAAACGAAAGCCTATTAGAGAAAATGGGTAAATTACAGCGGTTTTGCTGGAAAAAGTCCGCGATTCCCGGGATAATCCCTGTACTGTTTTACCGGAGTTTATAAAATCATGTCAAAATTATGCCCCCATTGCGACAAGGCTATTCAGGGCAAATTACTGTGGGCCTCCATGTTTAGTGGCCAAACGGCGCATGCATGTCCTCAATGCGCAAAAGTTTTTCGCCTGACCTATAGTTCCAAGCGACGGCTAGCTCTTCTTAATATTGTTTTATTATTGGGTTTTTTAATTAGCCTGGGCCTGCTGATCTGGGGTGTGCCTCACAGCTTACGCAATCTGTCAATATATATAGTCATCATATCCCTGGTACTGGTCATTATGCCAAGCCAGGTGGCTTACCAAAAAATCACTGAGCCGTATCATTAGCACAGCTTATCTGCTTCGGTTAAACAGCCACTTCAGTACCACATTTTGTATTCTCTCGCCGGCACGCAAATGCGCACGGTGATGATTGTGGATCATAACGACAACGTAGCGGCGGCCCCGCCGATCCATCAGATAGCCCGCCATACTGCGCACATTATCCAGACTACCGGTTTTAATATGCAGGTGTCCTTTCATCTTACTGTTAGCAAACCTGCGATGCATGGTGCCATCGACACCGGAGACCGGTAATGAAGACATATACTCCGCCATAAATGGCTTGCTGTAAGCCAACAGTAATAGTGTTCCCAGATGTCTGGCACTGATGCGCACCTTACGGGATAAACCAATACCATTGTCCAGCACCAGTTCCGGATAGGCCAGGTTGTGTCGACGCAACCACTGGATGATGACGCGCTTGCCCTTCGCCTCGGTACCTGGGCTACCATACTTCTCTGCCCCCATGGTCAGTAGCAGCTGTCTTGTCATCACATTATTACTGTACTTGTTTATGCCACGCACCAGATCGGAGAGAGGCAATGAACGCGCTGTGTACACCAGTTTCAAATTGCCATTCACTTTCGCAAGCCTGACCTTGCCTGCCAATGTACCGCCCTGCTCACGCCACAACGTACGGAAAACACCTTCGAAAAATTCAATCGGATCGCTGATCACGCGGTAGTAGTCCCTGCTGCCACAGGATGCCGGAATAGAACCGGAGAATTGTACTTTGTTCTTGCCCGATTTCGAGGACACAATTTCCATGCGCAACCTGCTGGCCCAATGACGACAACGACCCCTGGTGGCAACCACGCTGCTCTCTATATCAAAAGTATGCGGGTTCGGAAAAGCATTGATATGGACCTGGCGCTTCTGGTCCGGCAGGAAGCGGAAACGTACTGCCTGATAATTCACCAACAAGGCATTTGGGTTCACATTGTACGCTCGGTGGGCCTGGCCATCGAACGCAGCGGGGTTGAGCAACTTGGGTTTGAAGTAAGTAGTATCCAGCACCAGATCGCCAGTGATCTGATTAACGCCACTGCTACGGATATTGCGCAGTAATCGCCAGAAGAATTCCGGGGTCATATAGGGGTCGCCGTAACCTTTAATATAGAGATTGCCGGTAAGCCGGCCATCACGAATAGGCCCATCGGCATACACC
>CAJVXG010000084.1 GCA_913009215.1 uncultured Gammaproteobacteria bacterium
CACTTTGTTCGGGCGCGCGAAAACGCTAATCCGCCCTACGGGTGTTGGATATACTACGCGTGCTGTATTTGGTTTAGATTAAGCGTCATCCGGACTTGACAGACATGCTGCCAACGCTTTCTCGTCGATCGGGAAACTTAGTTCTCTGTAGAAAGAATAGTTTGCACGTAACTTGTCGAACTGGTGAGAAAACCCGGACTCATAAAAGACCACTACCCTGGCCTTAGGTATCTTTTGTTCCAGAACCGCCATCAGCGTCTCCAGGCTACTGGTGCGATCGCGAAAGTCGGACTGAAAGTTAAATTCTGCAATTACAACGTCTGGTGTGGTTTTCTTGATAAAGGAAAGCGCCTTGCGTACCGATGTTACGGTCTCGACCCGATATCCCACCGATTCATAGAGTGGCGTAAAATTAGGGTAGCCTCCCAGCTCAATGATGGATAGTAAAATTGGTTGAGATATCATTGTTTAATCTTGTTTATATTTTTTCTTCCAGTACATGCCATTCGTTATAGGCTTGCTCCAGCTCCTTATTGATCTCATCCAACCTCTGTGTGGCCTCAGAGATAACATCGCGCTGCTGTTTATAAAACCCCTCCTGGTTGATGGCATCCTGAAGCGTCTTTTGTTCCGTCTCGAGTCCATCAATCAATTTCGGTAGTTCCCGCAGTCGTTGTTTCTGCTTGTACGATAGTTTGGTCGAACTCTTCTTTGGTTTGTTTGTAGCGGGTTTTTTGTTAGTCGATGGTTTATCGGGTTGCTGACTACCCAGTTGTATTGAAGCCACGTTGTCCTGATAACCGCCAACATATTCCTGTATGACACCATTGTCTCCGAATATCAGCAGGCTGGTAACCACATTATCGAGGAAGGCGCGATCATGGCTAATGAGCAGGATGGTGCCATCGAAGTTGGCAAGCAGTTCTTCAAGCAACTCCAGGGTTTCAACATCCAGGTCATTGGTGGGTTCGTCCAGCACCAGGAGGTTGGCCGGTTGTGTAAATATACGGGCCAGCATCAGCCGATTGCGTTCTCCACCGGAAAGCGATTTTACCGGGGAGTGTACCCGTTGCGGTGGGAACAGGAAGTCTTTTAGATAGCCTATGGCATGGCGGTTTTGTCCGTTGATAGAAACATAATCCCGTCCCAGGTTGAGATTTTCCAGAACGGTTTTTTCCATATCAAGTTGCGACCGTTGCTGGTCATAGTAGGCAACTTTGAGACGGGTACCGGTGCGTATGGCTCCTTTATCCGGCTTCAGTTCTCCGAGCATAATGCGCAGCAGTGTCGTTTTACCGCATCCATTGGGCCCGATAATGCCTATACGGTCACCACGCATGATGGTGCTTGAAAAATTATTAATGACGGTGGTGCCGTTAAAGCCATGACTGACACGATCTAATTCCAGCACCTGTTTGCCGGAGGCATCGCCCAGATTGATCGATATCCTGGCTTTTCCGATTTGTTTACGAACCGCTGATTTTTCTTTGCGCAATTGCATCAGGGCGCGTGCGCGACCCTGGTTGCGTTTGCGCCTTGCCTTGATGCCCTGCCGGATCCAGGTTTCTTCCTCGTCGAGCTTTTTATCGGCCTTTCTCAGTTGCGTTTCCTCGACCTCAAGCTGCTCGGTTTTTTTCTTGTTGTAATGGGCGAGGTTGCCGGGCCATGAGCTCAGCGTGCCGCGATCCAGCTCAATGATGCGTGTTGTCAAATTTTGTACCAGACTACGGTCGTGCGATATAAAAAGTAAAGCACCCTGGAACCGGATCAGGAATTCTTCCAGCCAGCGGATGGCGGCAATGTCCAGGTGATTGGTGGGTTCGTCCAGTAACAGCAGGTCTGGTTCACAGACCAGCGCCTGTGCCAACAGTACCCGTCTTCGCACACCCCCGGAGAGTGTACCAACCCTATCGTCAGCATTAAGTTTTAGCCGGTCCAGCACAGTGCTGATACGCTGATGGATCAACCAGCCGTTATTGGTGTCAATAATCTGCTGCAATTCAGCGAGACGCTGTATCAGTTTTTTGTCTGTGCTGTGTTTCAGGGAAGCGGCTATACGTTCGTATTCGCCGAGCCATTTACCGATGTTACTGAGTCCCTCGGCGACAATTTTGTATACCGACTGTCCTGAATCCAGTGCTACATCCTGGACAAGATAGCCGATACGCAGGTTTTGTTTCTGCCAGCGCGTACCGTCATCGGCCTTGATGTGCTCGGCAATAACGCGTAGCAGGGTGGATTTGCCGGTACCATTACGGCCGATGAGCGCAATACGCTCGCCAGAATCGATCTGCAACTGGATATTGTCGAGTAATTTCACATGACCAAAGGCCAGAGAGATATCTTCCAGGGTCAGTATCGGCATGTCTTTAGGTTCAATAGAGGATGATGCAACGGCTTAATCAGGACAGCAGCCATTAGTCCTTGGTGATATCCGACACCTTTTGTGACAGAGATTCACCGCGACTGAATTCACGGTACTGTATGCCGGCCTGGGTCAGACATTGCAGTATGCTGATCTCAATACCGGCCGCATCGTCTTCGGAGAAATGGATGGTGATGCGATGATCTCCTGAATCGCTGATTTCAATATGATTGATAGTATCAATGGTGGTGAGCACTTCCTTTATATTTCCGGGGGCGACCTGCTCCAGTCGTATGCTCAGTATGTTGGTGCGATTGATCAATTGCGCTACTTCTTCGTAGTGCGTTATCTTGCCTTGCTTCATGATCAGAATGTGTTGGCACAGGTTCTCGATATCATTCAGATTGTGTGAACTGATGATGAAAGTACGTTCTGTTTTCTGGGTATGGATCAATGCGCGTATGGATTCGGCCGTATTGGGGTCCAGCCCGGACGTGGGCTCATCAAGGATGACCAGTTCCGGCTCGCCTATAAATGCCTGGGCAATGGCAACTCGTTTGTACATACCGTGGCTAAGGAACTCCGGGGGTTGCTTGCCAACGTCGGCAAGATTCACCAGCTCCAGTACCCGTTGCGCTTCTGTGCGACTGGATTTATAGGAGAATCCCTGAAGTTCGGCAAAGGTGCGTAATTGTTGTAACACGGATACGCCTTTGGCCAGTCGCGCGTCCTGTGGCAGGATGGCAAGCTTGCCGCGCAGTATCGGATCGTTCGGCCTGGTACCGAACACCTCAATAGAGCCGGCACTGGCTTGTATGTAACCGCAAACAATAGAGAAGAACGTAGTTTTACCGGCACCATTGGGTCCGACCAGGCCAATCGGTAGCCCTGATGCTATATCCAGATTGATCGAATCCAGTACACGTTTGTTGCCATAGTCCTTGCTCAGGGACTCTGTTTTTATAATTGATGCCATGTTCACATATCCTTTTTGATGAAGCGCCACCAACCCAGCAGATAAAAGACGATGGCGTAGGCCAGCATGGCCAGCAGGGCAAGCGCGATGGTGCTCTCATCCGGGCTGGTCAACCATGGTTTGACGCCACTGGGCAACAGGTAGGAAATATATTCGCTGACATTTTTCGATTGCAGTCGCACAATAAATAACATGAACAGGAATCCGAAATAACCACCAATACCCAATAGCAATGATACGGCCACCGATGCCGATACCGCAGACACCATGGCCATCAAGGAGGTAAAGGCCAGACTATAGAAAACCAGCGTCAACCAGATACGGATGGTGTAAGCGAACAGCCCGGTATTTTGCACCGTTTCAAGATTACCGCTGACGATGGCGGCAGCAAAGGTGACGATGGTATAGCACAGGATGACCAGACTGGCGGTGCCAATATACCGACCCATGTATAGCTCGGAACGATTGATGCGTGGTAGCAGAAAACGGATATAGCGATTGCTGACATCACTGGCGGTCTGGTCGCAGGCCGCAATCATGGTAAAGAACGGCAGGGTCGTGAGCGCCACCAGGAAGTAAACCGATAAATACACAGGATGATCCAGGAACAAATGACGGGCATGTTCCGGATTCATAAACAGGCCGATGAAATTCAGGCCTCTGAAGCTGGACAGGCTCGACAGATTGGCGTCACTCAGCTTCCACAGGATCCAGAACCAGAAGAGACCAAAAAACACCAGGAACAACAACGCCCGGGCACTCCCAAGGGAAGAGGCCAGGTCTTGTCTGGCTATGATGCCCAGTTGTCTGAGACGTATAGAATGTTGCATTTTTTTATCCCTTTGCTATCCGTTGTATTTGCGTAGCAGCGATAATGGCCAGCACAGAAGCGATGATACCAATCGTATTACTGAATCCGAGCGAGAACAAATAAATCCCGGTTGCTTCGGCAATGAGCCCGGCACCGGCCGCAAGCATGATGAATATCGCCTGTTTTCTGGAGAACAAAAAAATGGCCGCTATGGTGAGCAGTACTACCGTGACTATCAGGAACAGGCTGAAAATAAGCAAACCGATTCCGGTAATGGGCAGATTCTTTAGTTTTTGATTCAGGTTGCTGCTGCGTTTATTCTTTTTTACATTGTTTTCTTGCCTGGCTTCCGAATTATGTGCTTGGCTGATTCTGGCTTCGCCCAGGGCTAAGGTGCCGATACCAATACCAAAATAGCCTATACTGGCAAACAGGTTAAAGAATGCGGTAACAAGCAGTAATACACCGGCAGCAATACGCATATCTGTCTAGGAACTATTCTCTCGCCAGTCAAAGGCGCAATCAAGGTGGACGTGTACTGCCAGCAGGCCATCCTTGACCATGGTATTTAATGGTGTGCGGTTCTGCAGCATGCGATTAGGTTTGTTCATCCAGATGGCGCCCCATTCCTCCAGCATAAACAATATCGACTGGCGATACGGTAATTGCTCTTTTGCAGATAAGTGCTCTATTGCCAGGGGAGACATGGGAGGTTGTAGTTATTTTTCCGGTTCTTCTTGCGGTAGCCAGCTCTGTAAAGCGCCGATGATTTTCCTGGCCTGGTCGGCGCTGGAAATATTAAATTTGGATTTCTGCTGATATTCGCCATTTCGCTTTTGATATCGACGAATGCTGTATTTGTCTGGCCCGTAGACTTCTTTTTTTCTGTCCCAGTCCTGGTAACGATAAATAATCGTAGACCAGGCACCCTTGGTCAGAATGATTTTGTCGAGCTGCTTGGAGACCAGCATACCACCGTCTTCGTAATCAACTGTTAAATCTTCAGCATCGGTTGCCATAGTCAAGCCCTTTAATTTAAATATTGATGAATGATATTGTGATATCGATAGTCTACTGGATTTTACCCTGGTTGGCCCGTTTTACCTGATTCAACCAGCTTTTTGCCACCTGTTTGGCCCACTTGAGGTCCTTTCCAGAGCGATATTTACTATAATACATAAAGAAAAACCAGTTTTCCTTTGATCAGCGTTGTGGTTGCCGTGATAATCTTTGTCTCTTCCTTTCCCTGCGTTTTTATTTTTATAAACAGGGCCATGCCGATGGAATATTTGTCTTCATGGAAGATGCCCAGTGGTACCATTTCACCGATTTTTATATCAACACGGGAGCGTGTAATCTTTTCAATATTACCCTGAACATTCTTAAAATGTTTATTGGCGCTTGCAACCGCTTTCTTTGACAAGGACTCCTGCTGCGAGATCAATACCTGTTTGAATTTTCTGAAATCGTGTGTGGTGATGTTCTGATACTGTGTTTTGCCGTAACCTTGTACCATCATATTAACGATCCATTTCTAATTTGCCATTGCCAATTTTTCTGATGTCGGCGTGGGACAGAAACAGGGCCATGGCTATATTGCCGGGTGGCGTCAGGGTGCGCGCCAGTCTGGCCAGAGTGGGTGAATCTTCACTGGGATCGGCAAAACCGCTTGGTGCCGGTAATCGAATCACGGCATTGCCCAGAGGTGATACAATTACGGTCCTGGCGGCCTGGGCCGTGGCCGAACCAAGGACTATTGCGATAATCATCCAGGAATACAGCATACGTTTCATTGGTATTGTCTCCGTTTATTAAAAAGTGCCGCTGCCCCAGGCCAGTTTGGCCACGAATTTTGTTATAGCCGGGTAAATTTGTCAGGTATATTGATACATTTATAGTCCAGTATACTTATGATATCTCCTTTATATTCCCGGTGATAATACATGTGGCGCCACATAATTCAGGCTACATTACTGCTGTATTGCCTGAATAATAACCACTGGTCAGGGAATTTCATACGAATATCCCGGTTTCCCGGTTGCTAAATGTGCCCGGTCTATACTAAATTTACACACAGGTATATTCATTTGGCGGGGTTCTAGAAGGCATGTCCAATATTCTGGCAGTGTTGTCAAAGGCGGTTGTTGACAAAAAAAAGGTCGCAGTTCGCGAGAAAGACCATTCTACTATCCGTGTACTCGAACCCTACGTCATCTATATGAACCGCGAGGGCAGCATCCTGACTGACTGTTATATGCGTGGTTCAAAAGGCGATGATGAGGTGAACCAGAAGATCTGGACTACAATGGCTTTGTCTACGATCAATGCGGCTTATATGTTGAATGACCACTTCCGTGTTCAGTCATCAAGCGACTTTGACCCAAAGCGCGACCGGTATCGGGTTGGGCTGATGGCCATGATCGAGCTTGTTGAAACTGAAGGCACCATATCCCAGGTACGGAAACTATGGACCCATCTGGGCTCTGCTCTTGACGGTATGCTGTCCGATATACCTAAAGGCAACAAATAACTCCATTCGCTTAAGTTTGTAGTTTTTCTGCAATCAATAACATTTTCTTACCGCAGAGATCGCAGGGATTCGCAGAGAAAGATCATAATTATTTCATCTCTGTGTCCTTTGCGATTAATCTTTATTTTCTCGCTCTTCAGTGTTTATAAACATTTTCTTACCGCAGGGGTCGCAGGGGTCCACAGAGAAAGATCATAATTATTTTAACTCAGCGTACCTCCGCGTCCTTTGCGGTTAATCATTATTTCTTGCTCTTCAGTCTTCATAAACATTTTCTTACCGCAGAG
>CAJVXG010000085.1 GCA_913009215.1 uncultured Gammaproteobacteria bacterium
AGATGTCGTTAGATAAAAAGTCGTTCAAGTATGGTTTATTTGCCGGGGTACTACTGCTGACCGGGATATTGCTTGGTATTATCCTGACTGCGCGTATGCAGTGGACCTCGCCAGTGCAGAGTAATCCCCTGGTATTGACCTCGGATACAGCGTCGTCCGCCATTTCCGTAAATGGTTTGCCCAATTTTGTGCCTGTTGTGAAGGCCACCTCTCCCGCGGTGGTGAATATTTCCACTACGCGCATCATCAAGCGTGGCAGTCGCCGCGGCCGTTCTCCATTTAATGATCCTTTTTTCAAGGAATTCTTTGGCGATGATTTTTCCAAGCGATTTCAGATGCCGCGCAAGCGCAGGCAAAGCAGTCTCGGCTCCGGCGTTATTGTGGATGCATCGGGCTATATCGTTACCAATAACCATGTTATTGCCAAGGCCGACAAGATCAAGGTTGTGCTTAGTGATAAACGCGAATTTTCCGGTAAGGTTATTGGTACCGATCCCAAAACCGATATTGCGGTCATCAAGATTGATGCAAAAAACCTGCCGGTCATTCCCTGGGGCGATTCCGCCAAGCTGGATGTGGGTGAGTATGTGTTGGCGATAGGTAATCCTTATGGTCTGAAACAGACCGTAACTATGGGTATTGTCAGTGCGGTTGGTCGTTCCAATGTCGGTATTGCCGACTATGAAGATTTCATCCAGACAGATGCGGCCATTAACCCGGGCAATTCCGGTGGCGCCCTGGTCAACAGTCGTGGACAACTGATAGGTATTAATACCGCCATTTTTAGCAGGAGTGGCGGCAACATGGGTATCGGTTTCGCTGTTCCTGCGAATATGGCCAGGCACGTATTAAAGAGCCTGCTAAAGGACGGTAAAGTAGTTCGTGGCTGGTTGGGCGTTTCAATCCAGAATATTAATGGCGATCTTGCAACAAAGTTTGGCCTGAAGAAATCCAGTGGCGCTCTGGTCAGCGAAATCATACCCGGAAGCCCGGCCAGCAAGGCAAAATTACGAGCCGGTGATGTCATTATCAGTTTCGATGGCAAGGCTGTAAACAGCTCCACCACTTTGCGCAATGTGGTCGCTGAGACGCCCGTTGGCAAGAAGGTGCAGGTGCGGGTAATTCGCAATAAACGCAATATTGCCCTGGTTGTGGTTACCGGTGAACAGCCCAAGAATATAAGCCGCAGGGGACCGTCGGTAGAAAAGAGTGCGCCGAATTATTCTGTTTTAGGTGGCGTTGAGGTTAGTACCTTGACCCCTGATATACGTAATCGACTGGGACTGTCGCAGCGTGTATTCGGTGTCGTAGTCACCCGGGTTAATCCGGAAAGCAGCGCCGCGTCGCGTTTACGCTCTGGCGATGTGATTACTTCGATCAATAATCAGCGTGTTCGTTCTTTGTCGGATTACAATAAAATTACTCGCACCCTTAAGCGAAACAGCAGTGTGTTGCTGTATCTGAACAGGAGAGGGCGCATGATATATCTGGTGATCAAGCCCTAAGCTTTAGGTCCAATAATATTTTACTGGAAATGCTGCTGAAACCAGGACTCAATGGCTTGTCTGGACTCTGCCGGCTTCTCGGTCAGCAACCAGTGATTGGCGTCAATGACAGTGGTTTGGGTTTGCGGGCACATATGTGACAGGCTGTGTTTTGTGCCGTCCTGGTTGAAGCTGGATCCGCCCGACAATAACAAGAGCGCTGGAAATTCACAGTGCCCCAGGGTCGGCAGGGGCCGCAGCACCTCCATGACGAACTGCAGGTAATTTCCGATTGAGTTGTGTACCAGATCCGGCAAGGGCGAGCTGTAGCGTTTGACGAAACCTTCTACATCACCGCTGGCCAACACCTGTCTTGCTTCTTCATCCAGCTTCCTGAGATCGCGCCCTGGTAATTTACGTCGATACAGACCGATGGCTCTCGGCAAGCGGATTATGGAAATCAGAAACTGAAACAGGTAACGCAAACGCCGCACCAGTCGCATGGTGGCTGTAAAGCCATTTTCAGACAATGGATCTATCAGTATCAATCCCGCTGTCTGTTGCGGGAAACGATGCGCAAAATGCAAGGCGATGTGTGCCCCCAGGCTGTGTCCAATCAGTACCGCCTTTTTATATCCAGCATGCCTCAATAATGCCGACAGGTCGTCGGCCCACAACTCCATGGAGAGGCGCTCTCTTGCCATAGAGTCGCCATGGCCCCGCATGTCCGGCGCGATAATGTCCCAGTGCTTGTCAAGGGTGGTTTGTTCAATAAATTCTGACCAGCGCGTGTAATTGCTGGCAAGACCATGGATTAATATTATCGCCGAGTCTTTTTTCTGATGGCTCTGCCAATGCCGATACGTCAGTATGGTTTCATTGTGTGACTGGTATTTGCGCACTGTAGCCATGAGGTGCCAACCGGGCCATCATTCAGACGGGCTGTAATTAATTTGTTGTTCAGGGATTATAGCCAAGGTTGGGTGATAACCAACGTTCGACAATGGTTAAATCCATTTTCTTTCGCCTGGCATAATCCCTGGCCTGGTCCTGGTAAATCTTGCCGACACCAAAGTACCTGGATTCGGGATGGGAAAAATAGAGGCCGGAGACAGCCGCGGCCGGCGTCATAGCAAGGTTCTCGGTCAGGGCGATACCGCTGTTGGCCTCGGCATTGAGGAGACTGAACAAGGTTGTTTTTTCCGTGTGGTCCGGGCAGGCGGGATAACCCGGTGCTGGTCGGATGCCGGTGTATTCTTCTTTAATCAACGCATCGCTGTCCAGTCGCTCGTCCGATGCATAGCCCCAGAACTCCTTGCGTGCACGTTCATGCATCAGCTCGGCAAAGGCCTCGGCGAGGCGGTCGGCCAAAGCCTTGACCATGATGCTGTTATAGTCGTCATGGGCTTTTTCAAACTCGGCGGCAAACCCGGCGGCGCCGATGCCGGTGGTGACTGCAAAGCCGCCGATGTAATCCTTGATACCGGATTCTTTCGGTGCAATAAAATCGGCCAGACAATAATTTGGTTTGTCTTTCGGCTTTATCTGTTGCTGGCGCAGAAAATGCAATGTCGTCATCACCCGCTGACGAGTATCGTCGGCGTAGACTTCCACATCATCACCAATACTATTTGCCGGGAAAAAGCCAATCACCGCTTTTGCAGTCAATCGCTTGTCTTTGATAATACGCTTCAGTAATTCCTGTGCGTCCTGAAACAGCTTTCGAGCCTCTCCACCTTTCTCTGGATCGTCCAGAATCTGGGGATAGCGCTTTTTTAATTCCCAGGTATGGAAAAAAGGTGTCCAGTCGATATACAGACTGATTTGTTCCAGGTCGTATTCTTCCCATACGCGTAATCCAGACATGGGCGGGGCAGGGGGGGTGTATTGTTTCCAGTCCAGTTGCAATCGATTGTCACGTGACTGCGCAATACCGAGATGTTTCGATTGGGCTTGCCTGTTCGCATACTTGTTACGAACGCGCTCATATTCTGTCTTAAGTTCGGACACAAAATTGTCTTTCAGGTTTGTGCTGATCAGTTGTTGCACCACACCGACAGCGCGCGAGGCGTCCTTGACCCAGACCACAGGTTCTTTATAGTGCTGTTCAATTTTTACCGCCGTGTGCGCCTTGGACGTAGTGGCTCCGCCAATGAGCAGCGGTATGTTGAAACCGGTGCGCTCCATTTCCCTGGCCATGTGCACCATTTCATCCAGCGATGGGGTAATGAGGCCACTTAGACCAATAATATCGACGTTTTCCTCCCTGGCCTTTTGCAGAATGTCATTCGCCGCTACCATGACACCCATATCAATGACGTCAAAGTTATTGCACTGCAACACGACACCGACGATATTTTTGCCAATATCATGGACGTCGCCCTTAACCGTCGCCATTAATACCTTAGCGCTGGATTGGGTGCTCCCGGATTTCTCGGCCTCTATATAAGGCAGGAGATGGGCCACCGCTTTTTTCATGACACGGGCCGATTTAACGACTTGGGGTAAAAACATTTTGCCCTGACCGAACAAGTCGCCCACCACATTCATGCCATCCATCAGCGGACCCTCAATGACTTCGATGGGGTTGTCAAATGCCAGACGGGCCTCTTCGGTATCGCTGACCACGTGCGCATCGATGCCTTTCACCATGGCATGCTCGAGGCGCCTGGTAATGGGCCATGAACGCCACTCCAGGTCTTCTTTTTTTTCAACAGTATTGTCTGCCTTGTATTTTTCGGCAATATCCAGCAGGCGTTCGGTAGCATCGGGCCGCCTGTTGAGCACTACGTCTTCTACACAATCGAGCAACTCGTTTGGAAGATCGTCGTATACCGTCAGCTGTCCGGCATTGACAATACCCATATCCATACCTGCCTGGATAGCGTGATACAGGAATGCGGCATGGATGGCCTCGCGCACGGTATTGTTACCGCGGAAGCTGAAACTGACATTGGAAACACCACCACTGATCAAGGCGTGGGGCAGGGACTGTTTAATAAACCGCGTGGCCTCGATGAAGTCGACACCGTAGTTATTGTGCTCTTCTATGCCGGTAGCCACGGCAAAGATATTGGGATCAAAGATGATGTCTTCGGGCGGAAATTGCACATCCTCGGTCAGTATTTTATAGGCCCTGGTGCAAATCTCGGTTTTACGCTGCAGGGTATCGGCCTGGCCCGTTTCATCGAAGGCCATGACAATGGCGGCCGCACCATAGCGCCGGCAGAGACGGGCCTGGGCAATAAATTTATCCTCGCCTTCTTTCAGGGAAATGGAATTGACCACGCCTTTGCCCTGGATACATTTGAGTCCGGCTTCCAGGATGTCCCATTTACTGGAATCGATCATGACCGGCACTTCGGCAATACCCGGTTCCTGTGCAATTAAGCGCAGGAATTTGACCATGGCGGCTTTACCATCGAGCATGCCTTCATCCATATTGATATCAATAATCTGGGCGCCATTTTCGACCTGATCCCTGGCCACGCTCAAGGCCTCCTCGTAATCCTCGGCCAGTATCAGACGTTTGAATTTGGCCGATCCGGTAACGTTAGTGCGTTCGCCGACATTCACGAACAGTGAGTCTTTGGTGATATTGCAGGCCTCCCAACCACTTAGTCGTGTGCTGTGGTCCGGGTCTTTGGGTTTGCGTGGTGGATATTGGGCGACCGCTTTGGCCACGGCGGCAATATGTGCCGGTGTGGTGCCACAACAACCGCCAACAATATTGACGAAGCCATTTCGTGCCCAGTCGCCAATTTCTGCGGCCAGCATTTCCGGGGTTTCATCAAAACCGCCAAAGGCATTGGGCAGGCCGGCATTGGGATGGACATTGATGTAACAATCGGCGATACCGGATATTTCCTCAATATGTGGCCTTAGCTCTTTGGCGCCGAGGGCGCAGTTGAAGCCAAAGCTGATTGGTTTGATATGGCGTAAAGAATTGTAGAATGCCTCAGGCGTCTGGCCAGTCAGTATACGACCACTGGCATCGGTAATGGTGCCGGAGATAATGACCGGATAGGACTTGCCGGATTGTTCAAAATATTCATCAATAGCAAACAGCGCGGCCTTGGCGTTCAGGGTATCGAACACCGTTTCCACTAGAATAATATCAATACCACCGTCAATGAGGCCTTGCAATGAAACGGTGTAAGCTGCATGCAAGTCATCAAAACTGACATTGCGGGCGCCGGGATCGTTAACATCCCTGGACATGGAGGCGGTTACCGGCATGGGCCCCAGCACCCCGGCGACAAAACGCGGTTTGGTGTCGGTGCATCGTTCGCCACAGACGGTGCTGGCAATTTTGGCGGCGGCCTTGTTGATCTCGTACACCAGTTCCTGCATGCCATAGTCGGCCATGCCGTAATAGTTGGAATTAAAGGTATTGGTTTCGAGGATGTCCGAACCGGCATCGAGATAGGACAGGTGTATATCTTTTATAATGTCCGGTTGCGTCAGCACCAGCAGATCGTTGTTGCCCTTCAGGTCCGATGGCCAATCCTTGAAGCGCGATCCACGGAAATCCGCTTCGCTCAACTGGTGCGACTGGATCATGGTACCCATGGCGCCATCGAGAATGAGGATTCTTTCCCTCAATGCTTGTTTGAATGTATTGGATGGCGGCATATTTTGTGGTTATTTGGAAAAATATCGCCGCAGTGTACCGAAAAATGCATTACCGTGCTTGTTACTGCAAATCACAGGCAAAAAAACACGGGCTCCGCAAAGGGAGCACGGGTTGATTATTAAATGCAATCAGGCGCTCTGTACCCTGGCGTATTTCTCTTTCGCAGCCCGTGCCGCCTCGGCTTGTTCAGGGGTATAGGCGGCCCCGGACCAGAGCATATCGTAGGCGATTTCCTCGTTACCGTTTTCACACAATTCCAGGACATTTCTGAACAACGGTTGGAACGTGTCGCTCTTGTGGGACTCTTCGTGGTCGGTGAAACTGTTCCAGAACGTTACAATCAAGGCCTCTTTCCCCTTCAATGGGCTTTCAACGTTCTGGCCAATGGTGCTACCTTCGTTGGAAATGGCGCCACTGTTCAGGGCCACAAAACCACCGACAAAGCCGGTCTCGGAATGATAGGTTTTGACATTTTCACACAATATGGCGACGCGTTCCTGCAACTCATCCAGGGTGTATTCAGGCTTGAGAATGACGCGATTGATGGTGACAACACCGTCATGCGGAAATCCATTAATCAGACTCATAATGAGCTCCTTTGATGTTCTATAGAAAACACTGGTTCAGATATAAGGATAAGTAATTAATTATATTCTAATATAGACTGTTGTCAATACCTGAGTTTTATAGTCGGAATAAAGGGATTTATGCGGGTTTAAAGCCTTTGCTTGACCTTATGGGCCTGCAAGCCGAGGCTGAGGATGCGCTGGATCAGCTTTTCGTAGCTGATGCCGGCCTTCTCGGCGGAAAAGGCGACGTCCTCGCCGTCGGCAATGCCGGGG
>CAJVXG010000086.1 GCA_913009215.1 uncultured Gammaproteobacteria bacterium
TTTTGCTCATGCTGTGTGCGATTGCAGCGCTCTATGTAGCCAACAGCCAGTGGAGCGAAGCCTATCGTCAGTTGTTGCAGACGCCATTTACGGTTGGCATAGAGGGATTCCAGCTATCCAAATCGCTGCATCACTGGATCAATGAAGGTTTGATGGCTCTGTTTTTTTTCGTCATCGGGCTGGAACTCAAACGCGAGATCCTGGTGGGGGAACTGGCCGATCCAAAACAGGCGACGCTGCCGATTATTGCGGCGGTGGGTGGTATGCTGGTGCCGGTGCTTATCTATATAGGCATCAACCCGGAGGGGCATGCCCTGGATGGCTGGGGCGTGCCGATGGCAACCGATATTGCTTTTGCCCTGGGCGCCCTGGCTTTACTGGGCAGCCGGGTACCAAAGACCCTGGTGATATTCCTGGTGGCCCTGGCGATTGTGGACGATCTCGGCGCCGTCACGGTAATAGCGCTGTTCTATACAGAGACAATAAATTTCCTGGCCCTGGCGATTGCCGCCTCCGTACTGTTACTGTTGGTAGCATTGAATCTCGGTGGTATACGTCGCCCCTTGCCTTATATCCTTTTTGGCGTGGTGCTCTGGATAGCCATGTTACAGAGTGGTGTCCATGCCACCCTGGCGGGCATTTTTCTGGCCTTCACTATTCCCATGCGCCCGAAGTATGACCCGGGTCGCCTACTGTCGCATATTGATGAGATGGTTGGAAAGATTCAACGGGCCTACCGGCGTGAAGAGAACATCGTCAAGAATGATGAACTGCGTTCCCGGGTTCGAGCCCTGGGAGAGGGGGTACAGTTGGTACAGGCACCTGCCCAGTTACTGGAACGTAAGATGCACCTGCCGTCCGCCTATATTGTTATCCCTGTCTTTTCTTTGGCCAATGCCGGTATTCCTATTGACTGGTCCTCTTTTGGCAGTATCGCCGCTCACCCGATTTCAATGGGTATCGCCGTCGCTTTGGTTGCCGGAAAACTGATCGGCATCGCCGGTTTCTGCTGGGTTGCCGTAAAGCTTGGTCTGACCACGCTTCCGCATGGCTTGAATTTCAAGCACATAATAGGCGTAGGGCTGATGGGGGGCATTGGCTTTACTATGTCGATATTTATTGCCGAGTTGGGGTTTGCCAGCCATGCTCGGGAGCTGTTGATGGCCAAAACCGGGATTCTCATAGCCTCAGTCCTGGCCGGGGTGTCGGGTTTTCTCTGGCTCTATTTTACTGCTGGGAAAAACAGGGAATAGTATTCACGATATTCTTATTTGAGTTGTATGCGAATTTTCTCTTTGCCAAACTCTATAATATCGCCTGCCATAATTTTTTTTCGTTTCCTGGTTTCTACCTCGCCATTTAGTAGCACCTGGCCATCGGCAATGACAGACTTCGCTGCCGCACCGCTGGAGACCATGCCTTCGAACTTGAGGATTTTATAGAGTTCAACGGGTTCTTTTGAGATTTCGACTTTTCGCATCTTATATTTCTGATTATATGGCTAAATTATATGCTGCGATGTGTATGGATGGCCGGGCGCAGGGATTTGCTCCTCCCATTTTTACGTTCACTGCTCGGCTGCGTCGAAGGGGATCTAAAAACAGCTTCATCAACCTGCAGGAGTGATGCCCTATTGTTTCTTTATCTTATTTCAAAATCTCAAGCTTCTTCTTAAGATTTTTTATGGCACTAAAAGAAAATGCCCTGCCAATCTTTGTTTTTTCTAGCAACCCCAGTTCGACCAATTTTAATAGATCAGTCCTAGCAGTGTCATAAGTAACATTATGTGAACCACGATGACTTTCCACATAAAAAATAGATTCTGGTTTTTTCAATGCTCTATTTATTAATGCCATCTGCCTATAATTTAGCAATTTTTGTAGGCCTGGTGATTTCTTAATTATCCGTTCTACAGTTCTTATCTCATTGGCTTTACTTTCCAAATATTTAAACAAGTCATTTATTGCTCTTTTTATCACTCCAAGTTGATGGACAATAAAATATGTAACATCATTATCATCTGTTTCTGTATATAGATATGCTCTAGTGTATTTTATTGGCGCCTTTTTTAATATTCTGGAAATAGAAATAAATTCCATTGTCCAATAACCTTGCTTCAACATAGACCAATAAAAAAGTGCACGAGCAGTTCTTCCGTTACCATCTTCGAAAGGATGATCATATGCTAGCAAAAAATGCAGAATTATTGCCCGGATGACAGGATGAAGAAATACTGTAGGGTGCGTAGCATTAGCAAAATGACATATCTTATGAAGTCGGTCTGCTAGCTCCTTTGCCTTTGGTGGTACATGTATTATTGTTGCATCTCTTTCATCACCAACATATATATCATCCGAAGTGCGTAATTTTCCAGCCGCATTTGGACTATCTAAAGTGTTTACAGTTAATATTTTATGTAGTTCATACACTAACTCTGGTGTCAATTCTTCGTTGGAAATTTCGTTAATAAATTCCATAGCGTAATAATTATTGACGATCATTCTTTCCGATCTATCACGTGGTTTCCGTTTTAAACGAAGCATTTCCTTTGCAACTTTTCTAGTGGTTGCTGCCCCTTCGAGCTGACTTGAGGTTATAGCCTCTTCAATTAATGAATTGATCAGATAGGTATCCCGAGTATTAGGATTAGCAACTTGTTCATTGGCTTTTAGTTCCCCACCACCGTGGATATCAATCTCATGCAATAGGCGACGCACTACATCGGGCTCTGCATAAACGAAAGAATTGCTATCCTTGTCTGAATGGGGAATATTTTTATAAAGTGCTTTTCGTGCAAATTTTATCGCGAGCCACCATTCTTCATGACTCAAATCGTGAGGCGGTAGTTTTAAATATCTTAATTTGTCCCAATGGTAATAATTGCCCTTGGGGTCAGGCCTAATTCCAAGCGATAAAATTCTTCCTATATTCTCCGCTGAATCGACAGCTGTTTTTTGCAACAAGTTATTGAAGTCAGGAGGGCTAATTGGGATTTTCATGTATAAATACCAATCGAGGTGTAATTGGTAGAATGGTAACAGAGAGAAATTCAATTTACTACCAATTTGGTAGAAATTGGTAGTAAATTGGTAGTTCGTTTATATTTATCTTATTGATTTATAATGGTTAACTGATCCAAGGACGATTGTATTGGACACATTATTATATTATAGCCCCTCAATCACTGCTTTCAGTTTGCCCTGCACTTCCTGGGCAATGTCGCCGAGTGTTGGGTTTTCTATGGCCTGCATCGAGGCCATCGGGTCGACGGCGGAGACTTCTATTTTGCCATCGCTGGTTTCCTGTACCACGACGTTGCAGGGCAACATGGTGCCGATTTTATTTTCCGCCTGTAGTGCCTTGTGGGCAAAGCCCGGGTTGCAGGCGCCGAGGATGGTATAGGGTTGAAAATCGACGTCGAGTTTTTTCTTTAGTGTGGCCTTGACGTCGATCTCGGTCAGTACGCCGAAGCCTTCTTCTTTAAGCGCTTCGGTAACCCTGGTGATGGCATCGTCAAAGGGGATGTCTAATGTCGTAGTAAAATGATAACTCATGGGGCAGTCCTCTTAAATTGAAGTTTGTTTACGTAAGTCGTTGACGCGTATCAGGGTGACACTGTCGACCACCATTTTCCAGCGGCCGTTGTCCCGGTACGGACGCTTATCAACGCGGAAGGTGGTTTTGAAGGAGCCAATGCCGACAATAAAGTCGTCACCATTAAATCTTTTTAATGGTGCCTCTATAGATTTGGTGAAGCCCTTTTTGATGCGCTTATATTTGACACTGCCATCGGCCATGATCAGCAAGTACATCCCGGGGGCACGCCATTCTCCGACATAATCCATTTTATCGGCCGGTACCGGTATACCGCAGGACGACAGCAATAACAGACATAGTGTGGTGATAGCAAACAGGGATATTTTCTTGCGCATGTTCTGTTCCCGGGTTATTTAAGCAGTTGATGCTGTTGCAGTCGACGCCGAATACGCTCGATGCGCCTGCGGTTGCTACCGAAGTCATAATACCCGATTCGGGAGCAGGAGCGTATATGGAGGCAATGATTATCACTGTCCAGTGCCAGCGTCAGGTCGTCCTTGAAGCGTAATAGGCTTGTTACGGCCAGTGCCTCTATACGCATATCATCGGCATATTCAATCCGGATGCCGGCCATGTCGCTCAGTATTTTCGCTATGGCCTGCATGGTATTGTCGCGCGTGCTGTTGAGCTGCAGCGGCGCCACCCGCTGTTTTGGATCCTGGGACAGGCTACTGACACAGTGTGGTTGTGGCGGACAGTCTGCCAGTAATTCAGGCATTGTCGTTCTGGACGCAACAACCTTCCTTCCTGACGATACGACAGGACAGGATGGCGAGACTGGCGCCGATAAACGGGGCGGTCAAATAAATCCAGAGATGTTGTAATTCTCCGGAGACCAGGGCCGGAGCCAGTGATCGTGCCGGGTTCATGGAGGCGCCGGTGACGGGGCCGGCAAACATGGCCTCAAGACCGACCATGGCGCCGATAGCGGCACCGGCCATGAGACCCTTTTCCTTGGCGCCTTCAGAGACATGGATGATGACAAACATCAGCAGAAAGGTGAGCACGATTTCAAAACCAAAGGCCTTGACCCCATCAATGCTCGGTATGGTGGCGCCCAGGGTCTTGTGGCCACTAAATACCAGCAGCAGGATGGCACTGGCGAGCAGTCCCCCCAGTACCTGACTGATGATATAGGGTGCGACTTCCCTGCCTGGCAGGCGTTTGGCCAGCCAGAAGGCAACGGTCACCGCGGGGTTGATATGGGCGCCGGAGACATCGCCCACGGCGTAAATCATGGCCATAACAACCATACCAAAGACCAGGGCAATGCCGAGGTGAGTGATCACTCCGGCGCTATAGTCATTGATGACTATAGCGCCGGTGCCGGCGAAGACCAGGGCAAATGTACCGAGAAATTCACAGAAGTATTTGTTCATGAACAGACTGTATACTTAATTGACAATTGCCGCGCATTGTACTGCAAAACCATAGATAAAATAGTCAGGAGCAGACTTGAATGGATACCATTACCCATGCCTTGCTGGGCGCCATGGCAGCCAGAGCCACCGCGCCGAAGGCTCCGGGCGCGGATGATATTTCCTTAAAGACCAGAATGGCCGCTGGCGTCACTGCCGCGGCCTTTCCCGATATCGACTTCTTTACCCGCTGGATCGATAAATTATCTTTTATCACGGACTGGCATCGCGGTATTACCCACTCCATTGTTGTGTTGCCCGTTTGGGCCATATTGCTCGGATTTATTTTTGCAATAATCGCGCGACAACCACAGCAATGGCGAAAATTTTCCCTGGTTGCGGCGCTGAGCTTGTCGACTCATATCGCCACTGATCTCATCACCAGCTGGCATACTATTATTTTTTCGCCACTATCGGATTATCGTCTCAGTCTGGACTGGACTTTTATTATCGATCCCATCTTCAGCAGCATTATCCTGATGGCATTGCTGTTGGCGTGGTGGAGCAAATCCCATCGCCTTGCCCAAGTCGGGGTACTGGTACTGGCTGCGTATATTGGATTGCAGGCCTTCTGGCATCAGCAGGCCACCGGGATCGCGGACGAATACGTGCGGGTACAGGGCTGGGCAGACGCCAGGGTGGCCGCCCTGCCGCAGCCATTTTCACCATTGAACTGGAAGCTTGTTATCAGCAACGGCGATGGCTACCAGGTCAGTTACCTTAAGCTGTACAGCAATCGTGTGACCCCGTTACCCAACGTAGCGGCGGCATCCTTCTGGGGTATGGACGATTATTATCGACCGCGCAATGCATTACGCTGGCAGCACTACACCCGATTTGGCGATAAAGCGTTAACAAAAGAGGTATGGCGGCATCCCCTGTTGGAACGATTCCGTAGATTCGCCAAATACCCGATGCTGTATCGAATTGACGAGGCGGGAGCCCGGCAATGCACCTGGTTTTCTGATTTACGTTTTATTCTACCAATGCGTCGACAACCGTTCCGCTATGGTTTGTGTCGTTCCGATGTTGGTTCAGCATGGCAGTTGTATCGGCTGTCACGCGGCAGTCATAATATCCGGGAAGCCTTGTAGTCTGCGCGTTAGCCGATTTCCCTGCGGGCAATCGCAATCCATTTCTCTTGCTGCTTGCGGTGATGGCGAGATGAGCGTTCCGCGGTATTAATAATCTCCCGGAAGAATTTTTCTGCCCGTTCATGATCCCCTTGTTGCTTCAGAAGTTGGGCATAACGGCACTTGGCCTCGGCGCCGGAGTAGTAGGCGCATAGTGCTTCGTATTCCTCTATGGCGGCAGCGCTATCGCCGAGTGACTCTTTGGCTCGCGCATACAGCAGATGTCCATCCTGCGATTTATAATCCGGATTGCTGGTCATCAGCTGGTCCAGGGTATCAATGACCTTCTGAAATGCACCGGTCGCAAAGTAGGCCCTGGCCAGGCCCAGCAGTACGCTAGGGTCATCCTTGAAAATACCACTGCGGCATTGTTCGTACATATGCACGGCATCGTCTTTCATTCCCTGGCTTAACAATTCCCCGGCAAGCCGCAGTTTGTTCTCAACGGTATCGGTGACCTCAAGATTCTGTGTATGCTGGCGTAGCGCACCTTTTGGATCCAGGGTTTTTTTGATTTTGGAGGCGGCCCGGGTAGTGACATGGCTGTTACGCATCTCCGGGATAAAAATGACAAACAGGTATACCAGGATACCGATCAGCGGGAATAGCAGGATAATAAAAACCCACATAATGCCGTGGCCATGACGAATCGCATGGACAATAAAGATAACCTGCAGGACGATGATCAGGATTCCAAGAATAGGCATGAATTGTTTACTGGTATAAGCAGATATTAAATAAAAAACGCATTATTCCAGCGAC
>CAJVXG010000087.1 GCA_913009215.1 uncultured Gammaproteobacteria bacterium
TTGGCCCAGGCCTGGCCACGATTGGACCACCAGGTGTATTGGTCTTCTTTCTGGTTCAGCTGGCGGAAGACATCAACATAACCAACTCCATCAAACAGCCTGGTCATCCAGTCACGCTCCTCAGGCAGGAAACCGGAATTCTTCTGGTTACCGCGCCAGTTCTTCAGATCGATTTCCTTGTGGGCGATATTCCAGTCGCCACAAATAATGTATTCGCGGCCGGTCTCCCCCAGTTTCCTCAAATAAGGCATAAAGAAATCCATAAAACGAAACTTGGCCGCCTGGCGTTCCTCACTGCTGGAACCGGACGGCAGGTAGACGGAAATAATACTGAGCTTGCCAAAATCGGCCTGGATGTAGCGACCCTCACGATCGGCCTCGATCCAGTCGAGGCCGATATGGACCTCGTCCGGTTGCCTGCGACAATACAGGCCAACACCACTGTAACCCTTTTTTTCGGCATCAAAAAAATAACCATGAAACCCTTTCGGGTTCAACATCTCCGCCGTGAGCTGGTCGACCTGGGCCCTGGTCTCCTGAAAACAAACGACATCGGCGCGTTGCCGCATTAACCAGGGGTGAAATTCCTTACGAAAGGCGGCACGAATGCCATTAAAGTTTACTGAAATAACACGCATGTTTTTAATTAGCCCGACCTCGTTTACAATCAGCACACCATGCAAGACTACCAACATGATTTTATTAAATTTTCTATCGACACTGGTGTGCTCGGCTTCGGTGAGTTTACCCTAAAGTCGGGGCGGATCAGTCCCTATTTCTTTAATGCCGGCCTGTTTAACAACGGCGCCAGCCTGGCGCGGCTGGGG
This sequence comes from uncultured Gammaproteobacteria bacterium, assembly GCA_913009215.1. GTDB lineage: Bacteria > Pseudomonadota > Gammaproteobacteria > Acidiferrobacterales > CAJVXG01 > CAJVXG01. The sequence goes on from CAJVXG010000087.1 coordinate 828, forward strand.
CAATACTATGCCCGGGCCATTGTCGATCAGGACATTAATTTCGATATGCTCTACGGCCCGGCCTACAAGGGCATCACCCTGGCGGCGAGTACGGCCATTGCCCTGTCGGAACAGCATCAGCGCAACATCCCCTATGCCTTTAATCGCAAGGAAGCCAAACCACATGCCGAAGGCGGCATCATTATCGGGGCGCCACTGTCAGGGAAGGTATTGATCATCGATGACGTCATCTCGTCCGGCATATCGATTCGCGAGGCCGTCGATATTATCAAACAGCAGGGGGGCACACCGGCGGGGGTCATTATTGCACTGGATCGCCAGGAGCGTGGCGACAAACAATCCGCCATCGTGGAAATGGAGCAGGAATTTGGATTGAAAATCTACAGTATTGTGAATCTGGACATGCTGGTGCAGTATCTACAAAACCACCACGAGGACAAATCACATTTGCAGGTGATCCAGCGATATCGCGAGACCTACGGGGAGTCAGGGTAATCTGCGTTCTTCGAAGGTCGTAATCAAGTCGCTCGCTTTAGTGCCGCCCTTGACCAGGGCACCTTTGGCCACGGCGATCAATGGGGATTCGACCTTGCCGGAAATACGTGCGCTACCGCTAATCTCGATCTTGTCACGGGCCAGGATATTGCCCACCACAGTGCCACGAACAACGACAATATCGGCAGTAATATCACCTAGCCACAAGGCGCCCTCACTAAGCATAAGCACCCCGCGTAAATCACTATGCCCCTCGACCTGACCCTTGACCAGATAATTCTCGGCGCCTTTGATGACACCAATGAATTTTTGGCCCCGGTTAACCATCTTTGGAACCTGGCACAAACGGTCAAGAATACGGCGATTTCCTAGTGCGAGACTTCTGTCTTCCATGGCATCTACTGTAGCTCTCCGGTTGGACCCGGGACTATAAGAAAATTAGTGCCGGGTTTCAATAAATTTCAATATGGTTACAATAACTGGAGTATTTGTGCCTTGGATAGCAGCATCAAGCCCACCAGTACCGTCACCACTTCATAAACCCTCTTAATGGCCCGACTGCCCTTGAGGATGGACCAATGAGCGCCGATATAGCCACCCAGCAAAGAACCCAGCAGCAACACCGGCACCCAGGACCACTGCACCTCACCCAGCAGCCCCAGGGTAATGGCCCCGGAACCGTTCCAGAACAAACCGACCAGCACCAGGGTATGGGCCACGGCCCGTTTATAATCAAGCCCAAACCAGATCACCAGCCACAGGGTACAGAATAAACCGGTGCCCGAAGCCAGGGAACCGTTCAACACACCTATAATAAATAACACCAGGCCACCGACGAGTTGACCGGGTATACCGTGGCTACGCTGCTGCACCACAAGCCCGAGATCTTTGTTAATAAAGGAATAAACCCCCAGGGCGATAGTCAACAAGCCAAGGACATAGCGTGGCCATGGCTCCGGCACATCCAGTATAAACCAGGCGCCAAGCACGACACCGGGGATACCAGATGCCAGAATAAACAAGGACAAGCGCCAACGCAGCGTGCCCTCACGCCAGTGGCGCAGGCTGGCGCCCAGGCCCAGCGCCACCGAGGCAATCTTATGCGTTGCCAGCGCCACCTTGAAACTGAGCCCGAGCAAAATCAACGCCGGGAATTGCAACAAACCGGCGCCGCCGCCGGCAAAGGCGGAAAAAATATTTGCCACCAGCGAGATAACAAATAAAAGGATTAACGGTAGCAGGCTCAAGACAAGCCCATTATGCGTATTTTTCTTTGTAAAACATAAGACTAGGGGGCAAACCCGTTTCCTCCATAGTTGACAAGCGGGCTTGGATCAACCATCTTCATTTAAAGGCAAGATGAAAACATATAAACATTATCAGGATATCCAATGAAACGTTTTCTTATTATTAGCTGCGCAATTCTCGCCACTGGCATATTCGTCCTACCGGCCCACGCTATCAAGAAATGTAAAGATGCCCAAGGCCACTGGCACTATGGCGACAATGCCGCCGCCGCCTGCAATAAATCCGCCATCATCGAAATCGACGACCGTGGCATAAAAAGAAACGAGGAAGCACCGCCTCTGACCCGCAAACAGCTAAAAGATCGTGCTGCAACCGAGGCCGAAAAACAAAGACTGGCAAAGCTGGAAGCGGAACAAAAGCGCCGCGACAATTTACTGCTGACCAGTTACGGTCATGAAAAGGACATCGCCTATGTCCGCGACCGCAAGCTGGCCTCCATCGACGCCATCATCAAGGGCAGCGAATCCACCAAAAAATCCTTCGAAAGCATTCTGAAACGACTGGAAGCCCAGGCCGCTGACGAACAGCGCAAGGGCCGTTCGGTACCAAAGAAAATCGCGTCCAATATTGCCCAGACCAAGGAGCAAATTATTGAACATGAAATGACTTTAAAAACCAAACGCAAGGAACGGGAACAGGTCATCAAGCGGTACGAGGCCGATGTCAAACGCTATCGCGAACTCAAGGGCAAAAAAAGCGCCGCCAAAACCCCCTAGCCTTCCTGCTCCACCCAATGACGGCCGTCTGAGGTCTGCTCCTGCTTCCAGAACGGCGCCCGGGTTTTCAGGGCATCAATGACATAGCGGCAGGCCTTGAAGGCCTGCTCACGATGCCCCGACCACACGGCCACCAGCACAATCGGGTCGTTCGGTTTAATAGCCCCATAACGGTGCACCACCAGCAACTCCAGTACCCCCCACTGCTGCCGGGCCTCATCACAAATGGTCTCAAGCTGCTTTTGCGTCATGGCCGGATAGTGCTCCAGAGTCATGGCCTCGACCTGCTGGCCCTGATTGAAATCACGCATAGTGCCGACAAAGACACTGGTGGCGCCAAATTTCCCCTGGATTGCTGTGTGTTCCGCCTGGTGCCGTTGTACCCACTCCCAGGGGTCCAGCGCCGACTCTTGTAAGTGCACACTCACTTTTAGCCCCCGGTGACCGGCGGGAAAAAGGCCACTTCATCGCCATCGGCAACCCTGTCCCCGGCCTTGGCGTATTCCTGGTTAATCGCGGCCAGCGCCTGTCCGTTCCAGGGCTCACCGGTGCTTTGGGTCCAGACCTCGGCAATAGTCGCGGATGCAGGCAATTCCAGCTCCCTACGGTCCTGACCCAGGCGCTCTCGAATAGCGGCAAAATAGAGTACAGTAATAGACATCAGAATTGATTAATTCTTGAGTGAACTCATTGGTCAATTTAAAGTAATTTCTAAAGAAAAACCAGCATTTCGCCTGGCAGCATAACACCAAACCAAACACATAAATCCGACCCGGATTAAATAAATCGTACTTATACATAGGCTCAGAATACTAATTGTGTTTGCCCTACCAACCCTATACAGTGTCGCGCCTTAGCTTAGACTTTCTCAACAAATCCTGATTTTTTAGGGGTATAAGTAATGTCCAAACTGGTTAACCCGCACGGCGGCGGTGATCTGAAACCGTTGATGCTCGAAGGCGATGCACTCAAGGCCGAATTAAAGCGCGCCCAATCCCTGGCGCAAGTAAAAATGAGTTCGCGGGAAACCGGCGACGTTATCATGATGGGTATCGGTGGCTTCACTCCACTTGATGGGTTCATGACCAAAAGTGACTGGCAAGGCGTCTGTGATGACTACAAAATGGCCAGCGGTTTGTTCTGGCCCATCCCGATCACCCTGTCCACCGACCAGGCCACGGCCGACGGTATCAAAGACGGCGACGATGTTGCCCTGGTAGACGGTGAATCCGGTGAAATCATTGCCACCATGACCATCACCGGGAAATACAGCATTGATAAAGCACACGAGTGCATGCAGGTGTACAAAACTACTGACATTGAGCATCCGGGTGTGAAAATGGTTATGGACCAGGGTGAGGTCAACCTGGCCGGCCCGATCAAGGTACTGTCACAAGGCGGTTTCCCGGAAGAATACGGCGACCAGTTTATGACCCCGACACAAACCCGTGCCGAGTTCGAGAAACGTGACTGGACCACGGTAGCGGCATTCCAGACCCGCAACCCGATGCACCGCTCCCACGAATACCTGGCCAAGATCGCCATCGAAACCCTGGATGGCGTCCTCATCCACAGCCTGTTGGGTAAACTGAAACCCGGCGATATCCCGGCCGATGTCCGCTCCAATGCCATTGGCACCCTGATCGACAAATACTTTGCACCGAATACCGTAATCCAGGCGGGTTATCCGCTGGATATGCGTTATGCCGGACCGCGTGAAGCCCTGCTGCACGCCCTGTTCCGCCAAAACTACGGCTGTTCGCACCAAATTGTCGGTCGCGACCATGCCGGTGTCGGCGACTACTACGGCCCGTTTGACGCGCACCATATTTTTGACGAAATCCCTGCCGATGCCCTGGAAACCCAGCCGCTGAAGATCGACTGGACCTTCTGGTGTAACAAGTGTGACGGCATGGCCTCGATGAAGACCTGCCCGCACGAAGGCGACGATCGTATCCTGCTGTCCGGCACCAAGCTGCGCAAGGCGTTGTCCGAAGGTGAAGCGGTCTCTGACAAGTTCTCTCGTCCGGAAGTACTGGAAATCCTGCGCGCCTACTATGGCAGCATCAAGGAAGAGGACAAGGTCGAGATCAAGATGAGCGGGCATTCCGCCAAGTAAGAACAGATGGGCCCGAAGACGTTTGTTTACGGACCTGCTGATAAGTTGTTAAACGTTTAACAAAATTTATATTTATAAGATGGAGAGCCAAAATGCCTACTTTTGTACGTACCGATAAATGCGATGGCTGCAAGGGTCAAGACCGGACCGCTTGTATGTACATCTGCCCACATGACCTGATGATGCTGGATAAGGACGGTTCGGAAACCGGTCACGCCATGAGGGCTTACAACCAGGAACCCGAGCAATGCTGGGAATGCTACAGCTGTGTGAAGATTTGCCCGCAAAACGCAATCGAAGTACGTCACTACGCCGATATCGTACCTCTGGGTGGTGTTGTGCAACCGCTGCGTGGTACCGATTCCATTATGTGGACTATCAAGTTCCGCAACGGCAACATGAAACGTTTCAAGTTCCCGATCCGTACCACTCCGGAAGGTTCCATTGATCCGTATGCCGGCAAACCTACCGCCGACATGTCCAAGATTGAAGAGCCTGGCTTTTTCTGTCAGGAAAACGGCTACCGTGAAGGCGATCGTTCTGAACTGATCAAACTTTAATTTTAAATTTAGAGAATAGGGGTAAATAACAATGGCAGGAGAATTTGGTAATCCTGAAGTGGTCGAAGAAGAGGTAGATATCCTCTTGATCGGTGGCGGTATGGCCTGTTGCGGCGCGGCTTTTGAAATCATGCGCTGGGCCGAAGGCACCGATCTGAAGATCAAACTGGTAGACAAGGCCGCTATGGACCGCTCTGGTGCGGTGGCTCAGGGTCTGTCCGCTATCAACACCTACATCGGTACCGAGCAAGACCCGGCCGACTATGCCCGCATGGTCTCCAACGACCTCATGGGCATCACCCGTGACGACCTGACCTACGATATGGGCCGCCACGTGGACGAGTCGGTTCACTTGTTCGAGGAATGGGGTCTGCCGATCTGGAAACTGGATGAAAAAGGTGAGCGTCATGACGGCTCCAAGGGCCTGACCCCGCTGAAAGACGGCGGCACACCCGTACGTTCCGGTAAATGGCAAATCATGATCAACGGCGAATCCTACAAGTGGATCGTTGCTGAAGCCGCGAAGAAGGCCATGGGTTCCGACAACATCCAGGAACGCATCTTCATCGTCAAGCTGGTCAATGACAAAAATGACTCGAATCGTATTGCCGGCGCTGTTGGCTTCTCAACTCGTGAAAACAAAGTCATCGTTTACAAGTTCAAGGCCTGCCTGCTGGCTGCCGGTGGTTGCGTCAACCTGTTCCGTCCCCGCTCTGTGGGTGAAGGTCAGGGTCGTGCCTGGTACCCGGTATGGAACTCCGGTTCCACCTACGCCATGGCGGCGGAAGCCGGTGCCGAGCTGACCTTGATGGAAAACCGCTTCGTACCCGCCCGTTTTAAAGACGGTTA
>CAJVXG010000088.1 GCA_913009215.1 uncultured Gammaproteobacteria bacterium
ACCGGCACCACAATAAAACTGATTTCGAGAAAATCGAGAAAAAAACCAAGAATAAAAATCAGCAACATACTGAACAGGATGAATCCCCAGACGCCGCCAGGGATGACTGCGATTATGTCTTTCATTAACTGGTCACCATGCAGACCATTGAACACCAGGCCAAAGGCGGTAGCGCCAATCAGGATCAGGAACACCATGCTGGTCAGTCGCGTGGTACTGCGCACCGCTTCTCGTACATTCTTGTATGTCAGACGCTTGTTCAACGCCGCCAATATCATCGCTCCCAGGGCGCCAAAGGCGGCGGCCTCGGTAGGCGTGGCCAGACCAAAAAAGATCGAGCCCAGCACCGCAACAATAAGCGATATCGGTGGTAGCAAGCCCCGTATCACCCGTGTTAACAGGGTCCGATCCTGATTCTTAAGCATGGTTTTGGCATCGAACAACGGCGCCACTTCGGGATTGAAGCGGGCATTGAAATATATAAAAAGGATAAAGGCGCCGATCAGGATCGCCCCTGGAATCACGGTGGCGGCAAAAACGTCTCCGGGGGAAATGTTCATGACGCTGGCGAGCAATACCAGAATCACACTGGGCGGCAGTAACTGGCCCAGGGTACCGGAAGCGGCAATAGTGCCGGTAGCCAATTCAGGTTTGTAGCCATGCTTCAGCATCGTCGGCAATGCGATCACCGTCATGGTAACGACCGTGGCGCCAACGATACCCGTGGTCGCCGCCAATAAACCACCAACAACGATAATGGAGATCGCCAGACCGCCCCGCACCCTGGCAAATACCATCGCCATGGTCTCCAGCAACTCATCTGCCAGGCCGGATTTTTCAAACACCACACCCATAAAAACAAACAGGGGTACGGCCAACAGCGTAAAATTCTGCACAATACCGTAAATACGATATGTCGCCAGCTGGAAGAAATCCGGACGCATGATATCGAAGACCATGCCGATGCTGGCAAACATCAACGCTACGGCGCCAAGCGTAAGCGATACCGGGTAGCCCGCCATCAACAGCAGCAACAATACCAGGAACATGACTAATGGCAAATATTCCATTTTGCCTACGCCTTCTTGTCAAACAGGATTAAATAGTTCCTGATTAACATCGCCAACCCCTGCAAACTTAATAACAGGAAGCCCAATGGTATCGCCGACATGATAACAAAGCGCCAGGGCAGGCCACCAACATCATTGGAACCCTCGCCACTGACAAAAACGTCGTACACCACCGGTATAGAAACCACGAACAGGGTCAGGCAGAAGGGTAATAGCAGGAACAGAGTGCCGAGAAAATTGACCCAGGCGCGTTGTCGCTCACTCATATTTTGATAAAAGATTTCGATACGGACATGGCCTTCCTGCTTCAGCGTATAGGCAGCACCAAGCAGAAAGATGGCGCCAAAGATATGCCATTCCAGTTCACGCAGGGCGGTCGAGGCGCGGGTCATAGTCGTATAGACCCGGGCAATCGACTCCGTGTTCAGAAACAGGGGCAGCAAATCGCCCTCAACAAATTCGCGAATGGCGCCCGACTTTAGTAACAGGCGTAATATGCCGGCCTCAAAACACACCATCAGCACCAGCACCAGCACCAGCCAGGCAATGGCCCGGCCGCTGTATTCACTGATTTTTTCCAGTCGTTGTTCGCTGGTTTTGAGAAAGGAAATCATTATCTCCGACTGTGCCAAACTGCAGCACGACTCGCAACTCCGGAAAGAATCAGGAGGGACTGGTATTACAGAATAATGGGTTTATTCAGCGAGTACGGTATTATTGCCGCTCTTTTTTGCCTGCGACAGAATATCGGCCACGCGCGACATGAGCTGCTCCAGATCCTCACCTTTACGGAACTGGGCTACACCAATGCTCACGGTGCAACATACTTTCTCGTCGGACTGTATTTGTAATTCGGTAACAGAAGCAGCAATACGTTCGGATATTAATTTGGCATCTTCAGCACTGGTCGCTGGCAGGATAAGCATAAATTCCTCGCCACCATAACGCCCCATCTTGTCCGGCATACGCACGGCATCACCAATAATTGCGGCAATCTCGACCAGAACTTTATTACCGATTTCACGGCCATGACGATTATTGATTTCGTCAAATTGGTCGATATCAATCATTGCTAAAGACAAGGCATTCTCATAACGCTCGGCATAGGCCATGGCCTCAAGCAGACTGATAGTGACGCCACGCCGGTTCATGATGCGTGTCAGGGGGTCGGTAATGGCCAGGCGACTGCTTTCACTACCACTGCGCAAGCCGACACCCTGGCTTGCGGGCAACAGCACCAGCCAATACACCGATGGCGAAATAATCAGGGCCAGAATCAAACCATCTCGCGCGACAGTCGCTACTGAGAATGTACTGAGTTCAAAAAAGGACAACACACCGGCCAGGGCAATGGTTGCCAGAAATACAATGGCGGCAATAACGGCAAGGGGTTTGATGGCTTGTTGCATTATTATTTCCGGTATTCGTTATTCTAAAAAACCTAGCTGAACACTTGGGATTTTTCATCTTCTCCGTTATCTATAACTATAGACGATGATCCAGACTTGCAAGTCCATTACTAACAGGACTACAGGCAGGTCAGATCGGCATAGGCCAGGACCAGCCATTTGGAGCCTATACCGGTAAAATTGACCTGAATACGGGCGTGCTGGCCCTGCCCCTCGCAATTAACAACCACCCCGTCACCAAATTTACTGTGGCGCACCTGCTGGCCCAGTCGTATCGGGCCGGCTTCCTCGATAGTTTCCGGACCGGCCTTCGTTGCCGTCACGGCGGATGGCGCCGACGATGGCCGCACCTCATGGACATGCTCACCGGGTAGTTCGTCCAGAAAACGCGATGGCATCGCATATTGCTCTCTGCCGTGCAGGCGGCGCACCTCGGCATAGGTCATGTACAGGTAACGCATGGCCCGGGTCATGCCGACATAGCAAAGGCGGCGCTCTTCTTCCAGGCGACCGGGCTCATCAATGGATCGTGCGTGCGGAAACAGGCCTTCTTCCATGCCGGTCAGAAACACCAGGGGGAACTCCAGCCCCTTGGCCGAATGCAGGCTCATCAATTGCACACAGTCTTCCCAATTCCTGGCCTGACCTTCACCCGCCTCCAGTGCGGCATGGGCCAAAAACGAAGACAGCGGGTCCAGCCCATCGGACTCGTTGTGCTCAAATCTACCCACCGCGGTCACCAGTTCCTCCAGGTTCTCGACACGTGCTTCACCCTTCTCGCCTTTTTCTTTTTTATGGTGTTGCAATAGCCCGCTGTGCTGCAACATATGTTCCACTATTTCCGGCAACTCCAGGCCCGCGGTGGCCTGGGCCATGAGTTCGATCAATTGCATAAACTGGCGCAAGGCATTACAGGCACGGGCCGATAACTCAGCAGTGGCAAGCAGTTGCTGTGCCGCCTGCCACATGGACAGCTGGGCCGTCCTGGCCTGCTGCCGTACCGCCTCCATGGTTTTGTTACCAATCCCCCGTGTCGGTACATTGGCGATACGCTCAAAGGCGTGGTCGCTGTCACGATGATCCAGCAGGCGCAAATAGGCCAGGGCATCCTTGATTTCGGCCCGTTCGAAAAACCGTAAACCACCATACACACGATAAGGAATAGCGGCGTTTAACAGAATCTCTTCAAACGTACGGGACTGGGCGTTGGATCGATACAAAATGGCGCAGTCACTGGCGGGCTGGCCACGTTCGATGTGCTCCCGGATTTTGTCGATGACAAAGTTGGCCTCATCCACTTCGCTGTAGGCGGTATACAAATTGATCAGCTCGCCGTCGTCATCCGCGGTCCATAAATTTTTACCCATGCGGCCGGTGTTATGGCCGATGACGTTGTTGGCTGCCTTGAGAATATTACCGCTGGAGCGATAATTCTGTTCCATGCGTATCACCTTTGTAGTCGGGTAATCGTCCTGGAATTGCAGAATGTTCTCCACCCGGGCGCCGCGCCAACCGTAGATCGACTGGTCATCATCACCCACGACGAACAAATAACCACTGTCGCTGTGATCCTCATTCTTGCCGACAAACAACTTCAGCCATTTATACTGGATGGTATTGGTGTCCTGAAATTCATCCACCAGGATATGCCTGAAACGTGCATGGTAATGGCGGCGCATGGTGTCGTTGTCGCGCAACAGCTCATAGCTGCGCAGCAACAATTCGGCAAAATCCACCAACCCCGACTGTCGACATTGATTTTCATAGGCCTCGTACAGGGCCAATAACTGCTTTTGTTGCGGATCCTGGTCCGATGGCAGGTGCTTTGGTCGTCGCCCGGCATCCTTGTGGCCATTGATAAACCACTGCACCTGCTTCACCGGCCAATAGGCCTCGTCCAGGCCCAGATTGCGGATGACTCTCTTGATCAGACGATACTGGTCATCGCTGTCGATAATCTGGAACGACTGCGGCAGGCCGGCCTCGCGCCAGTGGGCGCGCAACAAACGATGTGACAAGCCGTGAAAGGTACCGATCCACATGGCGCCGACAGGCGTATTCAGCATCTGCTCAATACGCCCGCGCATTTCCTGTGCCGCCTTGTTGGTGAAGGTCACGGCCAGCAGGCCGTGTAGCATGACATTTTCAACCGATACCAGCCAGGTCACCCGATGGGTCAAAACCCGGGTCTTGCCACTGCCGGCGCCGGCCAACACCAATAGCGGACCCGGCGCGGCAGCCACGGCCTCGCGCTGTTTATCGTTTAGTGAATCGAGAATATCGCTGACATCCATGGAACCACATGATATCAAGCGAACGGGTCCGGCGGTACTGCATGGCCTTGACGGGAGGCCTCAGCCTTCTTCCTTTTCACCCCCGCCGAAAAATAACAGTGTGGTGCCGACGACAATCATGGTGCTACGGATGATCCAGCCCACCGTAGTGCCCCAGTTATCTATCCAGGACAGGACAATAAATTCATAGTTGAAGAATAGAACCAACCCCGAATAACAGCAGAAAAGAAGCTATTTGACCCATTTTTTGATGCCCCCCTGGCTATCCATAATATTCACTGGTTACCATAAGACTACTAGCGATTAAATTTAAAGCTGGGTAATTTTCCCTCTACTCTCCAGACCTTGGCGCCGGGATAAAACACCCAGCGTTGACGATCAACCAGCCTGTATGTAGCCGGGCGATAATCGTGGGTATACAAAAATTCGACAACTACGGTGGCCCTGCGCTTGTCACCACTTAACTTCGAATACTTGATCTCGTAGGAAACCACACGTACATTTTTCATAATACTGCTGTCGATATATTTCGGTATTTGACCTTTGTTGACAATATATTTGGAGGCAGTTTGCATATCACCCCACTTGATCAGCGAATTATAGGTATTTACCGCACCGTCAAACCGGTCGGCCTTGCTGCGCGTACTCAGCGCCGCACAACCTATGAGCGTGATACAGAACAACAGGAAAGCATAACGGAATATCGAGGTAATCATGGGCACATACTCCCTGGATAATTTTTATATATAGCTTATACCTTATCGCAAGATACAATGCGAGGTATAGAGCCTGAATACAATTTGTTACACTCGCGACATTACGCAGGGATTCTCACATGAGCGATAGCAACTACGAACAAAAAAAGCTGAAACTAATCGCAGCGATACAAGGCGACCGGCAGCAATCGATACGGCTGCAAAAAAACACCTCCAATCTGTTTCGCATACGCAAGGACAATGATGCCAAACGCCTGGATGTGCGTGACTTTAATAATGTACTGCATGTCGATAGTAAAAACGGCACTGTCGAAGTAGAGGGCATGACCCCCTACCATCGACTGGTCGAAGAATGCCTCAAGCATGGGGTCATGCCCACGGTGGTGCCGCAACTGAAGTCGATTACCATCGGCGGTGCCGTGACCGGTGTTGGTATTGAGTCCTCATCGTTCCGCTATGGCCTGGTACACGAGACCATAGAAGAAATGGAAATCCTGCTCCCCGGCGGGCGGATAGTGGTCTGCACTCCCGATAACGAACACAAAGACCTGTTTTATGGTTTTCCCAATTCCTACGGCACCCTCGGTTATGCCTTAAAACTGAAAGTCAAAACCGTGCCGGTCAAGCCCTTCGTCGAATTGACGCATATCCGCCACTCCCAGGCCAGGCCTTACTTTGATGAAATCAGGGAATGGTGCGGCCAGGATATCGATTTTATCGACGGCACCATTTTTAACGCCACCGAGATGTACATCACCCTGGGTCGTTTTGTCGACGAGGCCCCTTTCCGCAGTGATTACACCTATAAAAATATTTACTACCAGTCTATCCAGCAACGCGACAAAGACTACCTGACTACCGAGGACTATATCTGGCGCTGGGATACCGACTGGTTCTGGTGCTCAAAAAACCTGGGGGCGCAGAATTCCCTGGTCCGTGCCCTGGTCGGTAAGTCACGGCTGAATTCCATCACCTATACCAAAATGATGCGCTGGAATGCAAAATGGAAACCAGCGCACTATATAAACAAACTGCTGGGCAACCACACCGAATCGGTAATCCAGGACATCGAGGTTGCGGTTGATCGCTGCCCCGAGTTTCTTCAATTTTATCTCGACACCATTCGTTTCATGCCGGTGTGGGTTTGTCCCACCCGGGCCTACAGCAAAAGTGCGCGCTTTGATCTTTACCCGATGGACCCGGAAACCCTGTACGTCAATTTCGGTTTCTGGGACGTCATCAAGGGCCGCAAGAAATTGCCTGAGGGTTTTTATAACAAGCAGGTGGAACAAAAGGTATTGTCACTGGG
>CAJVXG010000089.1 GCA_913009215.1 uncultured Gammaproteobacteria bacterium
AATAGTAATAAATTTTCATCCTGAATGTTGCCATGACTACATACATTGGTTTGATCAGTGATGTGCACGCTACGCCGGCCCCTTTACAAGAGGCCTTGTCCCTTCTTCGTAATGAAGGAGTGGACAGGATTTTTTGTGCCGGTGATATCGCCGGTTATGGAGAGGCCCTGGATGAAACCGTGCACTTGCTTGAAGACCATGATTGTCAGTCGATTCTTGGCAACCACGATATCTGGTGGCTGGATAAGGCGGTGGAGGGTGAATACAGTCGGGTGGTGAACTACTTTAACAATTTACCGACCTATCTGGATACCATGATCGAGGGCAAGAGAGTTTATGTTGCCCATGCACACCCGCCGTATTCCGATACCGGCAGTATTCGTTTGCTGGATGAAAACGGGGCAATACTCCCGGAACAAAAAGAAGTATGGGGCGAGCGCCTTGACGATTTTGCATATGATGTCCTGATCGTTGGTCATTCACACCAGGTTTTTGCCGAACAATTAAAAAATACACTGGTTATTAATCCCGGCAGTACCAAGTTCAACAACAGTTGCGCCATATTACGTTTGCCGGATCAGACGGTACAATGGTTTGCCTTGTCCAATAAGCCGTTGGTGAAGGTCTGGAATTGGGGCAGACAGTTTCAATAAGCGGAGTAAGCTTACGTGTTGGTATTGCCATGTTCGATTCCCCGGCAATGTGGTTTGATTGATATGGTAATTATTTATCCCGTCGCAGCCGGAACAAGGCATTGGCACCGGCATCGCTGGTGAAGTAGAGTGCGCCATCGGGACCGATAGCGGCCCCAACAGGTCGGGCCCAGCGTCTGCCGTTTGCTAATTGAAAGCCGGTAATGAAATTTTCGACCCCTCTGGCCTTGCCTTGATGGAAGCGCACGCGTACCAGCTTCGGGTGTCGTCGTGTTGCTGGATGCCCGGAGGAGCCGCCGGTCGGTTTCGTACCCCAGGAACCGTGCAGGGCGACAATGGCGTCGTTTGTATAGCGGTTGTTTAAGGCGCCACGGGGCACAAAGATCATGCCCATCGGGGCACTACGTGCCGGAAAGGTAGCGACCGGCACCACGACCTGATTTACCGGTCGCGGTGGTTTCTGATGGAGACAATGATCGCGAATGATTTTTTTACCGTTGTATTGAAACCAGGGCATGCCGTGAAATGAACCCCGATTGATTTGGCTGAAATATTCCGGTGGTATCTCAAAGCCCAAATGGTCGGGGCCGTTGTTGCTGGCATACATGATCCTGGTTAACGGGTGCCAGGCAAAACCCACTGGGTTGCGCAGGCCGGAGGCAAAGGTTTTAAAAACCGGTTTGCCACGACCTTCCAACAGTACCAGTATGCCACCGCGACGATCGTTAAAGCGATAGCTGTTATCGAGGTATTGATTGCTGCAATTACCGCTGATGCCGAGGCTGACATAGACGCGGCGGTCCGGGCCGATGTGCACGGTACGGCTGTTGTGGCCCCAACCACCGGGCAGGGCGGCAAGTAGCGTTACCTGATCCGGGTTTATTTTTGTCTGCCCCAGGCGGTACGGGGCCCGGTACAGCCCGTTGGTTCGGGCAATCAGGATTTCGCCCTTACGCAAGGCGACGCTGTGCGGGTAGTCGTCGAGTTCAACCAGCACTTGTGGTTTTGTGTAGGGCGGCGCCAGTCGATAGACTTTGCCCGATCGGGAGCCAATAAACAGGTCACCGTTTTTGGCGAAGCTCATTAATCGGGGGACGTCGAGCCTGGCCGTCAGTAATTCCAGCCTGAAACCCCCGGGGATGGTTACCTCATGTGTCCGTCCCCCAACCGTGATGGCTTGCTTGTGGTATTCGATGGCGTGAGCGGTATCGGCAAAAGGTACAAGCAAAACCAGGCCAAATAGTATTAGCACATAAAACCGAAATGGCAGCTGGGCTGACGGCATGTTACTTATTCGTAATCATCTTTTCTGGATGACTCGATCATACACTCCCGTGTTTTTTATCTGTGTATGCACTATAACCTTTTATCCAGAACTGGCCAAAATAACAGCAGTAATCCTTGTGTTAGAACCCATGGTATTTATGGGAGATCGTTGTTTTATGACTTGTCACGTATGTACAGGCAACATACTATTTGTATTATGGAACATGATTTTTGGCATCAGCGTTGGCAAGACGACAAGCTTGGGTTTCATTTACCCGAGGCCAATCCATTGCTATTACAATATGCTTCACGGCTGAATCTATCACCGGGTGACGAAGTGTTTGTTCCCCTGTGTGGCAAGACACTGGATATGGTCTGGTTACGAGAGCAGGGATACGATGTTGTCGGTATCGAGCTGAGCAAGATTGCACTCGAGGCCTTCTTTAAAGAGAATGAGGTTGGCTATCGTGAACTGCAAGCCGGTGATTTCAGTATCTACCATTCTCTGGGCTATACGCTATATGGTGGTGATTTCTTTGCCCTCAATGCGGCGGCCCTGCAATCCTGCAATGCGGTTTATGATCGCGCGGCCCTGGTTGCATTTCCACCGGAGATGCGGCAGCGATATGTCCAGCATCTGAAATACATTACTCCAGCTAATTGCCCGATATTGTTAATTACACTGGAATACAATGAGGGGGAAATGGACGGTCCACCGTTTTCGTTGCCCTTTGAAGAAGTTGTCGAGCTGTATGGTGATACCTTTAATATAGAGCCGCTACATGAGGATGATGGGCTTCAAACACATCCCGAGATGCAGGAGCGTGGTCTGGGTGCATTAAGAGAATCGGTGTTGTTGTTAACGCCCAAGGCACTAGCACCTCAGCAGAATCACGTCCGGTGATAAAGATTATATAGGCCAGAAGGGCTTATTTTCAGGGTTTTTCGAGACAGGTAATTTTTAGCCGGGAAGTGTGTCATTATTGTTTTATACCGTTGTATAGAACGGTTATTTCTCGATTATTTATGGAGTAAAGATTATGAGGAAACGCGCAGGCAAAGGCGCTGGACGTATAGGCCGGAAAACCCCACCCAAGTCCCCAAGGGAAAAACGTGCCGAGAAGAAAGCCAGGGAGCTTGAACGAAGGCGTGGTATTGGCTGAAGCCATACCAGTTTACTTGCTTGTAAGTAATTCATGTCATCGCACTATGTGTTTTTACCTCGCCCCTTCTTTTTCTGGAAAAATCTTCTATGCATCTTCGTGCCGCGTTAAAGGCATCGCGAATTACGACATAAACATCTTCATAGGACGATCCTTTTTCTGTGCCTTTGCTGACTACAATGTTGCCCTGCGGTACTCCTATATTGATAGTAATGTGATAGGCTTCACCCTTGTGCTTGTGTTTATGGGGTATATCGACGACAACCTTGCAGTGGCTAATATGTTCGTAAAAATGGTTGAGTTTTTCGGTGCGTTCCTGAATTTTGTCTTCAACGGCTTTTGATGGTTTCATATTATGAAATGTGATCTGCAAAGCCTGTTTCATATCACTACTCCCGGAATGATGGTTATTCCCCGACACCGCTGTCGGGTTTTTTCAAAAACAATATAAATGAAATAACTATGGTGCTTATTGATCCAGGTCAGTATCCCGAGATTTCATTTATAGTGCCCGTATGATTTTCTGCAGTATGTTTCAGGATACCAATAACCTCGTTATCCGGTACGTCATACCAGTCTTTATAGGCCTCTGCTACGGCATAAGAGTAACCAGTGCGTATATTGGCACAATATAATTCATCAAGCTCCGCTGCAATGTCGGTGAGCGATTGATAATGACCCGTAGGAATGGCCCCAACAATCTTTTTTGCGCCCTGGTTTCGCAAGGCCTTGATGGTCACTTTGAAAGTGACCCCTGTGGCTAGTCCATCGTCAATAAGAATTACGGTACGATTTTTTATATCAGGAAATGGGGTATTACCTCGAAACTTCCTGATACGTTTATCCACTTTATCTTTCGCAATCCTTGTACCGCGGGCAATGTCATCTTCACTCAAGCCGAGCCCGGAAGATATTGGTTCATTGAGCAGTATTGAACCATCAAATGCTACCGCTCCATAACCGAATTCTGTATTAAATGGCGGTGTAATTTTTTTTGCTACGGCAACATCCAGATCCAGATTCAGGGCCGCAGCAAGCTCGGCCGCTACGGGCATACCGCCGGCCGGAATACCCAGGATTATAGCGTCTGAATTTCGATACTTTCCAAGCATACTGGCAAGGACTTTCCCCGCATTTTTACGACCCTGAAACACCCGGCTACGATTATGCAATTCGTTAATTTCGTGCAAATTGTTTATATTCGGTACCATAAATACTGTATTGGGGCGGCTCGGGGTTTTTCAAAGTATTATGGAAATCCGATTACTCTAATATCTACCATATGCCAGAATCAGGCTATATTTCCCGATATCTGGCATACTGGAGATGCCAGCATAGGGATTGGGCATAAAAGGCGCAAAACTCCACAAGGAAAGATATGGCGGAAAAAATAACCGAATATCCTCCCGGTCGCTATGACTGCGATGCGTGCGGTGAAGCGGTAATGTTAACAATAGCATCGAGCGAGTTACCGGAATGTCCACGCTGTGGCCGGCGTAAATACAAGGATATCCCGGAACCAAAAGTTACAGAGAAGAAGTCAGCGCCACCCAAAAAATTCAAGGCGGGTATGTATATGTGCACCGCGTGTGGCGAGCAAATGATTATCTCCGAGGAAACCGATGAATTACCGGTGTGCACTCATTGCAATGCCGATCAAATGAAGCCAGCGTAGCATCAGGTGGTTTGGGGCGTAGTTCCCGTAGTTGTATTTGCAATGAATTTGCTTCATGGACAGCGCCCGAGGTCAAATCAGAAAAATGAATACAATGACCGTCTGTACTATGTTGAGGAAATGACCCCTTTTGTGAAAATTGTATTAATTCCCGGTATTGGTTTTGTTGCCATATTATTGTTGACGAAACTGGTAGAGAAGTTTCTGAAGATATAACAATGCACTACATTTCCGTTGAATCGTGCAGGTCGCCGGAGCAATTGACCAGGGCAGTATTACAGGTCTCAGAAATGCTCGGTATGTATCGTGCCGAACTGGCAAGGGTGTTGGGTTTGCAGTGTGGGGATATCGGTACATTGCTTAATGACAAGCAATACCTGAAGCCGGACACCGAGGCGTGGCAACAAGCCAGATCGTTTATTGATTTTTACCAGATTCTATACAAGAGAATGGACGGCAAGGAACCGGAGATATGTCATTGGTTGCGATCAGACAATGCGGACCTGAAAGGGGTGCCACTGCTACTGATGGTGGATGATGGCCAATTACCACGGGTACGGCAGTATCTGTTAAAACAGACGAGATCAAGTCAATAGACAACTATGGCCAGACTTCATCCACAGCTGGAAAAAGATTGTCTGCTTATCGGCCACTTTCCCTTGTGTCACTTGTTATTGATGCGCGATGCCAATTATCCCTGGTTGATCCTGGTGCCGGATCGTGAAGATATTAATGAGATCTTTCAGCTAAGCAAGAGCGATCAACAGCAGTTGATGCAAGAATCATCAATTCTGGCATCGGTATTGGTAGAACAATTTCAGGCGGACAAAATTAATATTGCTGCACTGGGTAATGTGGTTCCGCAATTACATATTCATCATATCGTACGGTATAAGGACGATGCCGCCTGGCCGGCCCCGGTATGGGGGGCAGTAGCCACCAGGGAATATACAGAGAAGGGCCTGGTTCAGATCATCAAGAAACTGAAACAGGGGCTGGCTGGCCAATGCTCGTTTAAGATCTGAGATTACCGGTAAAAAATATGCCTGCCGATTTTGGCCACCTGTTTTTTCTGTTTCGCCCAACTGGGATAAATATAGTTGGCGTGGTAGAACAGGGCGCCTTGCAGGCGATTGGTATGACGTTGGTAGTAAACATTTTCAGCAATCTCCCAGGCCTTGTACCAGTTTTTGCCTTTCGGGGGCGCCAATTTCCTGAACTCCGTCCAGGAGAAGGCCCCGACCTTGCGTTTACGGATACGGTCCCAGTTTTGCTGGTATACGACCTCGCAAATGCTATTGGGATAGCGGCGTGAGGCCACGCGGTTCAGGGTCACCACCGCGACTGCAAACTGGCCTTTGGTGGGTTCGCCACGGGACTCGTGGTAGATGTTCAGTGCCAGGCAAGTCAGATCGCGGGTATCACCCTCTTTATTGAACATGAAATAAAACAGCATGGCAAAGGTGGTTACGACCGAGGCCAGGATAGTAAAAAAAATCAGGCCGTCTTTTTCACTGCTACGCCAGTAAAAGACCAGATCGGTCTTCCACATGGAGACGGATCTTGCCAGACCAAAATTTCGCAGTTTGTATAGAAAGTCCCCGAACATACCTAAGTGTAATGATAGACTTTATATATATGCCATGAATGGATGGACCAACGGGACAGATGACCGGATCAGCGGGGATAATTAATTACGCTGGAATAGCAACCATTTAAAGATGAAAATACTATATTCGATTGTGCTTTCGCCATTTCACCCTGATTTCTCAGCACTTTATTCTGATCTTGGTTGTGAGCCCCATACATTCAGTTCCGAACGAAAGGCAATCCAGGGCCTGAAATCCCATGTCCCGGACATTGTGGTTGCCGACTTTATCTATGGCTATAGTAATAATTATGCCGGAGTTAATGTCAGCAATCTCGATGTGTTTTTTCACAGCCTGCAGAAATA
>CAJVXG010000090.1 GCA_913009215.1 uncultured Gammaproteobacteria bacterium
TAATGTTTTTGCTCGGCCTGCAGAACGACATCGTACATAGGAATGATGGAGTCCGGGTTCAGGGAGATGCTGTCGATGCCCTGTTCGACCAGCCAGGTTGTGATTTCGGGGAAATCGGAGGGGGCCTGGCCACAAATACCTATATATTTCTGCTGTCGGTGGCAGGCATCGATAGCCAATTTCATTAATTGTTTGACTGCCGGGTTGCGCTCATCATAGCCATGTAACAGGCCGGAATCCCGGTCTACACCCAAGGTGAGTTGGGTGAGATCGTTGGAGCCGATGGAGAAACCGTCAAACAATTCCAGAAACTCGTCGGCCTGCAATGCGTTTACCGGCAACTCGCACATGAGGTAAATTTTCAGGTTTTCGCTTTCTCGTTGTAAACCGTTTTGTGCCATTAGTGCCAGTGTTTTATGTGCTTCCTCCAGGCTACGCACAAAGGGCACCATGACGGAAACATTATCCAGCCCCATCAGATTGCGTACCTGTTTCAGGGCATCGCATTCCATAGCAAAGCAGGCATTAAAGCTGTCCGAGGGGTAGCGTGATGCGCCGCGAAAGCCGATCATGGGATTTTCTTCATTTGGCTCAAACTCATCGCCTCCGATTAACGAGGCGTATTCATTGGATTTGAAGTCACTGAGACGTACGATCACCGGTCGTGGGTAAAAGGCCGCGGCGATGGTACCGATACCTTCGGCCAGCTTATTAACATAAAAGCTGCGACGATCCGCATAGCCGCGAGTGATATAGTCAATTTTGGACTGGGTCTCCCGGTTCAGCGTGTCGTAGGACAACAGTGCCTGTGGATGAATTCGTATCATAGTGTTGATAATAAATTCCAGGCGGGCCAGACCTACGCCTTCGGATGGCAGGAAAGACGTCTCAAAGGCCTTCTCCGGGTTGGCAATATTTACCATCAATTTGGTGTCGGGTTTTTTGGTTTTTTTGAATTCCTGCACATGATGGGTAAACGACAATAAACCCTCGTAGACAAAGCCGCTATCGCCTTCGGCACAGGAGACCGTTACTTCGCTGCCATTAACTATGGAGTGGGTGGCATTAGTGCAACCCACCACCGCCGGGATGCCGAGCTCGCGGGCGACGATGGCGGAATGGCAGGTTCGGCCTCCGCGATTGGTAACAATAGCCGAAGCGATTTTCATAATGGGTTCCCAGTCCGGATCGGTAATATCAGTGACCAGGACTTCACCCGGTTGCAGTTCGCGCATGAAGGCTGCCTCCAGGATAATATGGGCACGACCTTTGGCGATCCTGGTGCCAATGCTTTTGCCGGTGGCGAGAACCCTGCTGTGTTCGTTTAAATGATACAGATCCTGGCTTGGTGCCCGCAGTAGAGATTGTACGGTTTCCGGTCTTGCTTGCAGAATATAGATTTTCCCATCAATACCATCTTTGGCCCATTCAATATCCATGGGCACGGCTTTGCCGGCGTGGCTGGAGTAGTGTTGCTCAATACGAATAGCAAACCTGGCCAGTTCCAGTGCATCGTTGTCATCAATACTGAAGCGTTTACGGTCGTCTTCATGCACGTGGACATTACGGGTGGAAAGACCAGCGGCATTATCACGGGCATAGACCATCTTGATGGCCTTGTCACCGAGTTGCCGCTTTATGATAGGCGCATGGTTTTTATCCAGAGTGGTTTTGAAGACATAAAACTCGTCCGGGTTAACCGTGCCCTGGACAATGTTCTCACCCAGTCCGTAGGAGGCATTGATGAAGACGACATCACGGAAACCGGTTTCCGTGTCCAGGGTAAACATGACGCCGGAACAGGCCAGGTCAGAACGGACCATGTGCTGGATACCGAGTGACAAGGCCACATCCATATGGGCAAAGCCCTGGTCTTCGCGATAGGAAATGGCCCTGTCGGTGAACAATGAGGCATAAACGCGCTTGCAGGTATGCAACAGGTTTTGTTCGCCCATGATGTTGAGGTAGGTTTCCTGTTGTCCGGCAAAGGAGGCATTGGGTAAATCTTCTGCTGTGGCGGAACTTCTAACGGCGACAGAGACGGCCCCGGGACCGCGTTGGCTCAGCGCCTGGTAGGCCTGGATAATTTCTGCGGCCAGGTCTTCCGGCATGTCACCATGCATGATCCATTCGCGGATTTGTTTACCGGTTTCGGCCAGCTTTACAACATTTTTGATATCAAGCTTATGTAATGCCTTGCTGATGCGATCTACCAGCTTGTTGCTTTTGAGGTAGTACCAGTAGGCCTCTGCCGTAGTGGCAAAGCCGTCCGGTACGCGAATGCCGGCCTTGGACAAGGCCCCCACCATTTCGCCCAAAGAGGCATTCTTGCCGCCGACACGGCCCAGGTCCTTGAGGCCGATTTCGGTAAAATTAAGGATGTATGGCATATAATGATTACAGTCCGGTTAAGGAGACTGGAGATATAAACAGTATGGCAAATAACCGGTAAAATATAAATCGAGTTAATTCCACTACTGTCCCATTAGCTTAATGGAAAGAAGTAAGTAAGCTTTAAACAGAATGATTTGCACTCAAATGATGCTACTAAAGACATGAAATACACATTCCTTTATATCGTCATTCCGGATAACAGCTTCGCTGTTTCCGGCATGACACTTCGTATTAAGCGGGACAGCAATGAGTTAATTCCGTTTGTTAAAGCCACAACTTTTATGTTTGCTCAAACCGTTATATGGGCTTACCGTGTTTCTGGATAATACGGTCGATCTCCTTACGTGCTGCCTGGGCGATTTTTTTCTGCGCCTTTTTTTGTGTGACAGAGGTACTGTCGAGATCACCCAGTATAATAATATTTTCATCGTTAAGGCGATTAGCAGGCCCGGTATAATTAAAGGAGCCCGCAATAACTACTTTATCGTCCAGAACCATCAGCTTGTGGTGTAGCTTGCGCACAGTATCGCTTTGATTGACGGCAAAAAGTTTGGCGCCCTTTTTCTTCAGTGCCGGAATGGCGGCCCAATCCTGTGCTCCTTGTTTACCATCAAAGGCGCCACGTATGGGCATACCGACTTCCAGTAAACGCAACATGGTATCGTCAATGCCGGATGACTGGGCGTAGGTAAAGATGGCAAAGTCAATGCGTTTGCGTGCCTTCATCATTTGTTTCATGATTTCCATTTCCGGATTATGGTCCGGGGCAAACAACACCCGTATCGGTACATTGGAAACGACGACATCGGTGGGTTTCTTGTCGTGACCTTCATTGCGCTTTCCAAAATGCCCTTGCTGGATCTCACGGAACTCGCTGGAATATATCTTTGCTACTTTTTCATTGTGCACCACCACAACATGGTTCAGGTTTTCGCCGGTGCCGGTCGGGGTAAAGTTGGTCGAACCCGTGAGTACAGAAGCGCCATCGCGAACGATAAATTTCTGATGAAAGATACTGCTGTTGTAATCGCTCTTGACGTCAATCTTGGAGCGCAGGATGGCATCCTGAATCTGCCGGTTGGCCTCGTTTTTTCCGCCGGGGCTCCAGGGGTTAGACGACATCCTGGTTGAGCGCAGATAATCCTGTTCCAGTACCAGCTTGACCAGTACTTTGCGACTGCGGGCACGGATAATGGCCTCGGCGATGGGCCGGTTTTCCAGCTCTTGTACGGCAATATCCAGACGCTTCTCCGCCTTATCGATAAATTTGATAATGACGTCTTCGAGATTGTCGGGGGCCCCGGCCCCGACAGGGCCGGCATAGAACTCTACTTTACCAATTTTAATCATAATGGCGTCCTTACCGTTTTCTTATTCATTCGTGTATTGAACAAGCTATTAGAAGTCTTTAATTAGTATACTGTAAAACCAGGAACGTATGGTATAGCAGAGTACCTGGTTTAAAATATCATACACCGGGATGATTCCTGGGTCGCTCTTTTTTAGGTTGTTCTTTTTTAATCTGGGTTATTCCGGGCTGGTTTTTTAATGATTTTAGCGCGGCAATGATGTCCGCCGGTTCCATGCGTTGTTTATAATCGGTATCGGCGTGCATGGCGACAATGGCGCCATCTGGCGCAATGACAAAGCTTCCGGGCACCGGCAGCACATTACGGCCCTTGCCGTTAAAGGCCTCGATGTCCAGGCCCTTGGCCTTATAGAGTTTGACCAGTTGCGGGTCGAGTTCGAAGTACAGATTGTACAATTGCATGACCTTGCTTTCGAGATCGCTTAATACTTCAAACTGGTAGCCGTCTTTTTTAATTTGTGCCGCCGATTTATCGGGCCTTTGCGGGGTTACCAGGATCAGGCTGGCGCCGAGTTTTTTAAACCGCGGCAGGCTTTCATGCAGGGCATGCAGGTGCAGGTTGCAGAACGGGCACCAGGCGCCACGATAAAACACCAGCACCACCGGGCCTTTTTTCAGATAGTCTGACAGCCGGATATTCTTGCCAAAGGCATTGGCCAGCATAAAGTCCGGGGCCTTGCTGCCTACCTTAAGCCCGGGGTTGGGGAGACGGGCCTTCAGTTCCCTGGCCTTGTCGGCCATGAGCTTGTATTCTTCCTTGCTGAATTTCGGGCCTTTGCCACTGGCCTTGCTCTTGATCAAAAAGGCCTGCATGGCATGCTTATAGCTGGGAGCGCCGCTATGATCCAAATAATAGATACCAACGACAAGTGTTGTTGCGATGACAATAATGGCCGTTATCCATACTGATTTTTTTACTTTGCTCATGATGGTCTTTTCCCTCCCGGAGGTATGGCCGGGTTATAGTGCCGATGCCAGGTTCACTATGCCGGTGAAACTTCTGTCCGAACCTGCCTTACCTTATCGTCATAGGGATTCACAGCGCAAGTAGTAATGGGATAAACGGTGTCTAATAGAGTAGAATACCGCGGGCCTATATAACGGCAAAGGTAAAAGATAATGGCTCAGGCCGATAATAAAAAACCATCCAATTTTATCCGTCACATCATTGATGCCGACCTTAAGGCCGGTAAGAATGACGGTCGGGTCGCCACCCGTTTCCCCCCGGAGCCAAACGGTTATTTGCATATCGGTCACGCCAAATCCATTGTGCTGAATTTTGGTCTGGCTGAGGATTACCGGGGCTCCTGTAACCTGCGCTTTGATGACACCAACCCGCACAAGGAGAACGCGGAATTTGTTGGGTCCATCAAGGCCGACGTGCATTGGCTGGGTTTCGACTGGGCCGACCGCCTCTATTTTGCCTCGGACTACTTTCAGCAGTTGTACGATTTTGCCGTCGAGTTGATCCGGAGGGGTAAGGCCTACGTCGATGACCTGAGCGCTGATGACATCCGCGAGCACCGCGGCACCCTGAAGCAAGCGGGGAAAAACAGCCCCTATCGGGATCGCAGTGTGGAGGAGAACCTGGACCTGTTTACTCGTATGCGTGCCGGGGAATTCAAGAACGGTGACAAGGTATTGCGTGCCAGGATCGACATGGCCTCGCCGAACATGAATATGCGCGACCCCACCATTTATCGTATCCGCCACGGCGCCGTGCATCACCAGACCGGCACCGAATGGGTGATTTACCCGATGTACGACTTTACTCATTGCCTGTCGGATGCGATTGAGGGCATTACCCATTCTATCTGTACCCTGGAGTTTGAAGACCATCGGCCCCTGTACGACTGGTTTCTGGATACGCTGGAAACCGGCTGTCATCCGCAGCAAATTGAATTTGCCAGGCTGAATCTGGAATACACGGTTATGAGCAAGCGCAAGCTGACGACATTGGTCGACGAAGGCTTTGTCGAGGGTTGGGACGATCCCAGGATGCCGACCATTGCCGGCCTGCGCCGTCGTGGTTTCACACCGGAGTCGATCCGGTTGTTCTGTCAACGCATTGGCGTGTCCAAGGCCGACAATGTGGTGGAGATGGCCGCCCTCGAGGATTGTATCCGTACCGACCTGAACGAAACGGCACCTCGGCGCATGGCAGTGTTGCATCCGTTAAAGGTGGTGCTGACTAATTATCCAGAGGACCGTATCGAGAATCTGGCTGCCGCCAATCATCCGCAGCATGATGACATGGGTCTGCGCACGGTACACTTTAGTCATGAGATTTATATTGACCAAAATGATTTTCGCGAAGAGGCGTCAAAGAAATTCAAACGTTTGGTCAGTGGCGGCGAAGTGCGCCTGCGTAATGCCTATGTCATCCGCTGTGACGAGGTCATCAAAAACGGCAATGGCGAAATTATTGAGCTGCGCTGCAGTGTCGACAGGGATACCCTGGGCAAGAATCCGGAAGGGCGCAAGGTCAAAGGGGTGATCCACTGGGTGTCGGCCCACCATGCCGTCGATGCAGAAATACGGTTGTATGATCGCCTCTTTAATCATCCCAATCCCGATGGCGCCAAAGAAGGAAAGGAATACCACGAATATATCAATCCCGGTTCATTACGTACCCTGACGCATTGCTATGTCGAGCAGTCCCTGGCCGATGCTAATGCCGGCGATGCCTTCCAGTTTGAGCGGGAAGGCTATTTTTGCCTGGATCCGATGCACACGGCAGGCGACAAACTGATCTTTAATCGCACCGTAACGTTACGCGATACCTGGGCCAAGATAGAGG
>CAJVXG010000091.1 GCA_913009215.1 uncultured Gammaproteobacteria bacterium
CTATGTGGCATGTCATTAAAGAGAATTTGGGTAGTACAGAACAATGAATACCTATATGTGTGTGATTTGTGGTTTTATTTATGATGAGGCCAGGGGCCACCCCGATAGTGGTATTGCGCCGGGCACCCGATGGGACGATGTAGCGGAGAACTGGCAGTGTCCGGATTGTGGCGCCACCAAGGAAGATTTCGATATGATGAAGATCTAGCCCGCATATTTCACGAAGGCGGACCTATTATTGTTTAATATGCTAGCATACAAGTGTAAACAGTATTTATGGAGCTGTTTTCAAGAAGTACACTTTGTCCTGTTCACGTTGATGTGTAGGACACACGAGTGTCGCAAAGGCCAGGGATGGCCGAGAGCGACCAGGAACGATCTGGTGTGTGCCGTACAGGATGTACAAATGCCGCGCAGCCCAGGGATGGGCGGGAGCGGCCATCTTGAACGATCCCTCTCAAACCATAGCTACGGCTATGGCCGAACAAGGATGTTCCAATGCCGCAAAGGCCAAGGACGACATACAGGGACGTATTAGTGTCGCGGGAGACAGGATGTCGGGAGCGACTGGCCGAGAGCGGCCTTTTTCGAGCGATCGTCCAAAGCTTCCGCTCCTGCTCACGCTCCTTACCTACTTCCCTGTAGGCAACCTGCCTTGCCAGCTTGCCCCGGAACGCGAACCCTTCATGAATTATGCGGGCTAGTGGTACCCTGGATCCGATTGAAGAACAGACAGGCGAGGTTTAAACTACAGGTCAAACGACAGCACCCGCCCGACCCCGCTTTTTCGGGCTATACTTACACATATAAGAGGGCGGAACCCGATACGGGTTCGATAGGTCTAACGGAATAACGATAATATACGAGTGAGGCATTGATGCTGATCCTGGGTTTTCTGCTAGTGACGTTGGTACTGTTGTGGTGCCTGGCCTATTTTCGCGTTCCCTTACTGGTCTGGACGCTTTGTATTGCCGGCGTGCTTGCTGGTCTCACTTACCTGCTCTACCCGGACTGGATTGTTTCATCATTGTTATGGCTTGTGTTCCTGCCAATGGCAGTGCTGTTTAATATCCGACGGTTGCGCCGACATATTATCAGCGACCGTATCCTGAAATTTTTCAAAGGCATTATGCCAACCCTGTCCAGCACCGAGCGCGAGGCGCTGGAGGCCGGTAGTGTCTGGTGGGACGGCGATTTGTTCAGCGGTAAACCACGCTGGAAAAAATGGCTGGACCTGCCGGCACCAAAATTGAGCGAAGCAGAGCAGGCCTTTATAGATGGCCCGGTGGAAGAGTTATGCCGCTTGATCGACGATTGGCACGTCAATCACGAGCGTCACGACCTGTCGGAAGAGACCTGGCGCTTCATCAAGGCGCAGGGTTTCTTCGGCATGATTATCCCGAAGCAATTTGGCGGCCTTGAATTTTCGGCGCTGGCGCATTCCACGGTGGTGCTGAAGATCGCCAGCCGTAGTGTCACCGCCGCCGTAACCATCATGGTGCCCAATTCCCTGGGCCCCGCAGAGCTGTTGTTGCACTACGGTACCGAGAAGCAAAAGCAATATTATTTGCCCAGGCTGGCCAGGGGTGAAGAGGTGCCCTGTTTTGCCCTGACCGGACCCGAGGCCGGTAGTGATGCCGGCGCCATGACCGATACCGGTGTGGTTTGTCGTGGCGAATTCGGTGGCAAACAGGATGTGTTGGGGCTGCGTCTGAATTGGCAGAAACGTTATATTACCCTGGGGCCAGTGGCGACGGTGCTGGGTCTGGCCTTCAAGCTATACGACCCCGACCACCTGTTGAGCGACAAGGAGGAGCGCGGTATTACCGTGGCATTAATTCCTACCGATACGCCGGGCATTACCATTGGTCGCCGCCACAACCCCCTGAACATCTCCTTCCAGGTCGGACCCAATAGCGGCAAGGACGTATTTATTCCGATGGACTGGATTATCGGTGGTGTCGACCGGGTGGGCCAGGGTTGGCGCATGTTAATGGAAAGCCTGGCTGCCGGCCGCGCGATTTCGTTACCCGCCCTGAGTACCGGCGCCGGCAAGCTTTGCTCGCGGGCCACGGGGGCCTATGCACGCATCCGTACCCAGTTCAAGATGCCGATCGGCCGCTTTGAAGGGGTGCAGGAGGCACTGGCCCGTATCGCCGGGTATACCTATATGATGGACGCGGCGCGCACCATTACTGCCGCTGCGGTCGATATGGGCCAGAAGCCGTCGGTGATCTCGGCCATTATCAAGTACCAGCACACCGAGCACATGCGCCGTGTCGTCAATGATGCCATGGACGTGCAAGGCGGCTCCGGTATTTGCATGGGACCGAACAATTATCTCGCCCGTGCCTATCAGGGATTACCGATCAGTATTACGGTCGAGGGCGCCAACATTCTGACGCGCTCATTGATTATTTATGGCCAGGGCGCGATACGTTGCCATCCTTATGTATTAAAGGAAATGCAGGCCGTTGCCGCACGTGATGCCCACAAGGCCTCCCGTGTCTTTGATCGCGCTTTTTTTGGCCACATTGGTTTTGTCATCAGCAATTTTGCCCGTAGCCTGTTTATAGGGTTGACCGGGGCACGGTTGGTGATGATCCCCGCCGACAAGTCCGTACGTCGCTACTATCAACACCTGACCCGCATGAGTGCCGCCTTTGCATTAATGTCGGATATGGCGATGTTGACCATAGGCGGTGATCTCAAGCGCAAGGAAAAAATCTCTGGCCGTTTTGCTGACATTTTGAGTAACCTGTATCTGGGCTCAACGGTACTCAAGCATTACGCCAACCAGGGGTATCATCGTGATGACCTGCCGCTGGTGCAATGGAACTGTGACGATATCCTGTTTCGAATACAGCAGGCCTTCCATGGGCTGTTTTGTAACTTTCCCAACCGACCGTTGGCCTGGTGTATGCGCCGGGTGTTGTTTCCATTCGGTATGCATTATCGGCCACCGGGCGATGGCCTGGGGAAAAAGGTCGCCGAGATATTGCTGTCGCCGTCGGAGAGCAGAGATCGTTTGACGGCGATGATGTTTCTACCGACCGATGAAGCCGAGAGCCTGGGCCGTCTGGAGCGCACCCTGGCGACCATGATTGAGGCCGAGCCGGCGGAGCGAAAATTGCGCCGCTGGATCCGCGAACACCCGCAGCACGATATCGACCCGGAGACACGTTTGCAGGAAGGTATCGCCAGCAAGATCATCACCGAAGAGGAAGCAGAGTTACTGCGTCAGGCTCAACGGCAACAATGGCAGGTCATCCAGGTTGATGATTTTTCGCCGGATAATTTCTAATATTGTGCTAAATGATCTTATTTACTGGAGTAAAAACAATCACTTAGTGATCACCTACAATAAGATAAAAATACAAAATTGGGCACCATAATGAACGATAACAGACGTGTCTTTGTAGTCGATGGAGCGCGCACCCCGTTCCTCAAGGCCGGTAGCGCACCCGGCCCCTTTGCCGCGGCCGACCTGGCCGTTGCCGCCGCCCGCCCGGCGTTGGCGCGCATGCCCTTTGCCCCGGACCATATCGATGAAGTGATTGTTGGTTGTGTCATTCCGGCCCCGGACGAGGCCAATGTCTCCCGCATTATTGCGTTACGCCTGGGTTGTGGCAAATCGGTACCGGCCTATACCGTGCAGCGCAATTGCGCCTCGGGTTTGCAGGCCGTTGCCAGTGCTTATGAGCGCATCGCCCTGGGTTATTCCAACCTGATCCTGGCCGGCGGTACCGAGGCCATGAGTCGTTCGCCGATTCAATGGAATGCGGCCATGTCGCGCTGGATCGGAAAAATGTTCAAGGCCCGCAGCTTGTTTGCGCGCGCCAGAACCGTTGCCGCTTTGCGGCCATCCTATTTCAACCCCGTGTTCAGTTTGTTGCTCGGTCTGACCGATCCCCTGGTGAAGTTATCCATGGGACAAACCGCCGAGATTGTGGCACACCGTTTTGATATCAGCCGCGAACAACAGGATGAATATGCCTTGCGCAGTCACGAGCGCCTGGCCGCGGCGTTTGACGAGGGTCACATGAAAGAAGAGGTAGAGGTGCTTTACGACAACGCCGGTCATTTTTATACCGAGGACACCGGCATGCGCAGAGACTCCAATATGGAAAAACTGGCCAAACTACGGCCGGTGTTCGATCGTCGTTATGGCAACGTCACGTCCGCCAATAGCTCCCAGATTACCGATGGTTCGGCGATGTTGCTGCTCGCCAGCGAGGCCGCCGTGGAGCGTTATGATTTAAACCCCCTGGGTGAACTGCTGGGCCATGAATGGGCCGGTGTCGATCCAGGCCAGATGGGACTGGGTCCGGTGCATGCGGTGCATCGTTTATTGAATCGATTCAATGTGTCAATGAGTGAGCTTCAGCAAATGGAATTGAACGAGGCCTTTGCCGCCCAGGTGCTGGGTTGCCAGGCGGCATGGGCCGACAGCCAGTATGCGCAAGACGAACTGGGCAGCAACCAGCCCCTGGGCGCGGCCAATGAAAACCTGCTGAACCCGGAAGGCGGCGCCATTGCCTGCGGTCATCCCATTGGTGCCAGTGGCGCCCGCCTGGTGTTGCACCTGCTGCTTTCCCTGAAGCGCAAGGGCGGTGGCCAGGGTGTGGCGACACTGTGTATCGGCGGCGGCCAGGGTGGCGCCATGCTGGTGAAGGTGACGAACTGATGCATTGGCGACTGCAACAACAGGACCAGATCGCGGTGTTGACACTGGATGTGGCCGATCGTTCGGCCAATACCCTGACACAGGATGTGCTACGGGAGCTGGATCAACACCTGGATGAATTGAAGACACAGCCGATGCAGGGCCTGATCATACAGTCGGGCAAGGTAAAGAACTTTATTGTTGGCGCCGACGTTAATGAGTTTACCCGTATCAAGGATGCTGCCAGCGCCACCGAATTGGCGCGTACCGGCCAACAGGTATTTAATCGTATTGAAACCCTGCCCTTTCCGTCGGTGGCGATTATCAATGGTCATTGTCTCGGCGGCGGTATGGAGCTGGCGCTGGCCTGCGATTATCGTCTGGCACTGGATAACGACGCCACGCGGATGGGCCTGCCCGAAGTGCGCCTGGGTATCCATCCCGGCTTTGGTGGCACCCTGCGCCTGCCTCCGCTGGTGGGTATTCCCGCGGCGCTGGATTTGATGCTCACCGGTCGCGGTGTCCGCGTCAAGGCCGCGCGTCGTATGGGTCTGGTGGATGAGGTCGTGCCGCAACGCTACCTGCAGCGCGCGGCACTTCGGTTGCTGGCCAAGGGCCGCGCCCGCCACAAGCTGCCGTTTATGAAACGGCTTGGCGGATGGTGGCCATTGCGCAATCTGGTATACAAAATTACCCTGCGCAAACTGCGCCGGCGTGTCAACTTTGATCATTATCCGGCACCCTTGCAGATCATCGAATTATTGAAACGACGCGCCAATGCCAATGAAGAAGCCGCATCTTTGGGTGAGCTGCTGGTGGGGCGCACCAGCCACAACCTGGTGCATGTATTCTTGTTGGGCGAGCGACAAAAGCGTTATGGTCGTGAGCAGCAACACGACATTAAACATGTGCATGTGATCGGTGCCGGTGTCATGGGTGGCGATATCGCTGCCTGGTCGGCGATGAAAGGATTTACGGTCAGTTTGCAGGACATGCATGCGGAAACCCTGGCGCGTGCCATGCAGCGGGCTTATAAACTCTTTAAAATGCGCCTAAAGGCAGCCCGGCCAATACAACAGGCCATGGACCGGCTGATGCCGGATCTGAATGGCAGTGGTTTGCATCGTGCCGATCTGGTGATTGAGGCCATTATTGAAAATATCGATGCCAAGACGGGTCTGTTGCGGGATGTTGAGAAGAAAATACGACCGCAGACCATTATCGCCACGAATACCTCCAGTATCCGTCTGGAAATACTGGCAAAGGCATTACAGGACCCATCACGACTGGTCGGTTTACATTTCTTTAACCCGGTGGCGAAAATGCAACTGATCGAAATTGTTCGCGGAGAGCAGAGCGATGAGAAAAATCTCGCCCGCATTCGCGCCTTTAGCGTGGCACTGGATCGTTTGCCACTGGATGTAAAAAGCAGCCCCGGTTTTCTGGTCAATCGTATACTGATGCCGTACTTGATCGAGGCCATGTCCATGGTGGACGAGGGCATACCACTGGCCGCCATCGACCAGGCGGCGACCCACTACGGTATGCCCATGGGTCCGATTCTGCTGGCCGATACCGTTGGTCTGGATATTTGCTTGTCGGTGGCCGAGGTATTGTCCAAGCCCCTGGATATAGCGGTACCCGAAGGACTACGGGCCATGGTTGACAAGGGTTTGCTGGGCAAGAAGTCCGGGCGGGGTTTTTATAAATACGACAAGAATGGCCGGGCCAAAATCCCGACGGCCAAAAAATCGAATGCCCCCATTACCGAGCGCCTGATTTTACGCCTGCTGAACGAGGC
>CAJVXG010000092.1 GCA_913009215.1 uncultured Gammaproteobacteria bacterium
TTTCCGCTGTTCAGCGGTTTTGTCAGTAAATCCATGGTGATGGCGGCGATGCTCCAGGAAGGCTACGATTATCTGTGGTTGGTGCTGTTGTTTGCCTCGGCCGGGGTCTTTCATCACGCCGGTATCAAGGTTCCCTACTTTGCCTTTTTTGCCCACGACTCCGGTATACGCACCAAAGAGGCACCAACCAATATGCTCATCGCGATGGGCATCGCAGCAATACTCTGTATCTTTATCGGCATCCAACCACAATATCTCTACGCGTTGCTGCCCTGGGAGGTAAACTACTGGCCCTATGACACCACGCATGTCCTGGCGCAGTTACAGTTGTTGTTTTTCTCGGCTTTGGCCTTTGTATGGCTGAACAAACAAGGATTGTACCCACCGGAATTGCGTTCGGTGAATATCGATATCGAATGGCTTTACCGCAAACCCTTGCCGGCCATGGCCCACATTATTCTTCGTACTACGAAGCGAATTTACCATGTTCTGGAAAACGTGAGCCGGGCAACGTGGCAAGGCGCGAACAGGATTTTAAGCAAAACACCGTTGTCCGGCTATTACCTTGCCAGCCACTGGCCTACCGGCAACATGGTGCTGTGGATTGCAATCCTGCTCGGGGTCTTTCTGTTATTGGATGCAATCACCTAGTTCGATATCTTTATCAGTGTCAAACGTTCGATGTGACTTGTCCCCTGAATATGGTCCAATCCCAAAGTGTGGCTTGCATCATGCCGCCCGTTCAGCATCGCTGTGCATCTATAGTTCAATTCGGCATACTTTTAAGGCTTGATGGCCTCTGCTGGCTCAGGCGTCCGCCTGTTTCATACTGATTCGCAGTCGTTGGTACAGATTCCGAAATACTGTCGAAGCCAGCCAGAAGGCGGCATAGATGGCGATAACGGGGTCGATGAGGTAGTCCCAGAGATTGCGGGATTCATACAGGCCCACCGAGTACGCCACCATGGCCAGCAACAAGGCGGCGGCGGTGACATAGGCGCGGATGGCCCAGCTGATAAGCGCGCCCAGGAACACGACAGCGGCAAAACCATAAGACCCGTATCCCATTAGATAGGGATCAAAAAACGTCAGCCCCATGGTCATGGGATACAGAAATAACGCAGCGCACAATACGCTCAGCAGTAACACATATCGATTATAGCGATTAAAATAATCTCTACCCGTGATGTACGAAAGACTGATCAGGACCATAGCCAACAGGGACGTCATGCTAAGATCGCCAACCAGGCCGCGTAGTTTGGCGGCAATGCTCAGTTCACCGAACGGAATCAATAAAATAATAGCGCCCGCCAGGAAAACTAACCCGCGCCACGCAGGAATTTTTATGCGCCACGGCAATATACGCACCCACAGGCATAAAATTAATAAGGCACTACCGAAGATACCGATACTTGAGGACAAAGTGCTCACAGCTTGCTCCTCAACCAGGCAGAATTAAACGTAATATGTTTGATGTTACGGTTGTGCCAGGTATAAAAGAGATGGTAGTCGCCGTTACTGGCCTGTAGCAACCAGGGATAGGAAAAACGTTGTTTGTTGCGCTTCTCTAATGACATCCTTGATGCATTCTCGAATTGATGCAATATCTTCCAGCTCTTGCCTTCGTCTCCTGAATGCGCCAGCGATAAATCATAGCGGCCCTTTTCGGTATTATTGAATACCATCAACAAACTCCTGTCGGTCAATCGAATACTGGCAACGGCCGCATTGGGATTGCGCAAGCTTGTTTTTACCGGGCGGCTCCAGCGTATGCCGCCGTCTTTGGTCGTACTGCTTAAGATACGGCGGGGGCGTTTACCGCTAAAGCGCATAAAGGCAATGGCATGGTTGGCATCTCGGGGCAGCACCACGGGTTGTAACGATACCCTGCCCCGGCTAATGCGTGTCTTCAGGATCACCTGCCCCTGTCGATTAACGCGTAACAACTCGGCAAACTTGCCGGCAAACTCATGATACACCGGCAAGCCAATGGTGCCGTCCGCATAAAAAAACGGCGGGCCCTTGACCAGGGTGCTGACATTCAGCACCGGTGAACTAATCAGTCGAACCGGCTTGCTCCAGCTCTGTCCTGCATCGTCCGATATCACCATATTAATAGAACTGCCGGACCAGCCGCCGACGGATACACTGACATAAAACAACCATAGTCTTGCGCTGGCCGGATCACGCAGCACCACCATATTTCCCAGTTTTTTTACAAAGCGTCTCAAGACATTCTGGGTTTGTATACGGCCAATAACATCCGTGGCCCCACGCCACTTCCGGTCCTTTATGGAAAAGACAGCGCTGCGTATGGTGACGTCGCCGGCGCCCTCGCGGCTACCGCCATACCAGAAGGCACGCAGACGGCCATCGCCCAGATCCACCACGGACACATTATGCACATAGGATGTCTTGCCCGCTGTGACGAACCTGGCGCTATAGTGCGGCTTCTTGCTACCAGCTGCTGCAATCGGGGCCTGTAAACGGAATTGGTTTTGCTCTGGTCTGGTCTGGGAGAATACGTACAACAATTGCACAAAGGCAATAAGCAAACCTGCCAATAGCAGCATTCTGGTCTTTCCTGACCCAGCGTCTCCATTGCTATTTTTTATAAACTGCGCGATCCAGGTGGCCATCAATAAGAAACTGCCCTTACAAGAGTGTGCTGTGTTATTTTTTGCCTTTCACCGCTTGATGCGGCTCCGGCGAATTATGCGACATCATATATTTTGCCGTCTGATAAATCGAATGGAATCGGCGCTCCATTTTAGCCGTTATTTCAGGATATTTTCCACTTAAGTCCTTTGTCGGTGTTTTTGATCGATATCGATACAAATGCGGTTTGCGCAGGCGATCCAGAAACAGATAAAACTCGTCATCGAGAATGCCGTAGTGATGCAAGGCGAATCTTCGCTCTTTATTTTTCAAGGTAAACAGATCGCGACCAAGGGTTTTATTGAGATAGGACACC
The DNA here is from genome assembly GCA_913009215.1 of uncultured Gammaproteobacteria bacterium. Classification (GTDB taxonomy): domain Bacteria; phylum Pseudomonadota; class Gammaproteobacteria; order Acidiferrobacterales; family CAJVXG01; genus CAJVXG01. The sequence goes on from CAJVXG010000092.1 coordinate 2,975, forward strand.
TTCATTAGCCCAAAGGTCGTTGGTAACACATCGACCAGGCTGGCAATGGTGTCGATCCTTCTCGGCTTCTTGATCAGCCCCGGCGCATAAATCACAAACGGAACATGGTGCTTGGTCAGCAACAAGCGCTCCCAGGGATTGAACGGCGGTGCATGGGAACCGTGATCGCCGTACATAACAAAAACGGTGTTATTGTAGTATTTCTCCTTTGCCGCCAGCTTGAAAAAGCGGCCAAGTGAATAGTCAAAAAAACGCAGGCCGTTATAGGCGTTGAGCGATTCGAAGCTGTTTTGATACAGCGTCTTTTTGTCCAGCGTCACGCGTTTGAAGCTGCGCAAATTCTCCGGCAGATTAAACGGTTTGTGGTTACCCGATGTCTGAATAAAGGCAAAGAACGGTTTCCTCTGCTTGCGGAACACCTGGTTCGCCTGTTCGAACATATCCAGATCGGAAACCCCCCAGGTATCGGTACGGGGTGCGTCGTAACTGCCTTCCTCGTATATCTTCAGACCCGGAATATTATGCGCCAGCAAGGCGCGGATATTACCCCAGGTGGCGCTGCCGCCGAGGAAATAAAATTTGTCGTACCCTTTCAGCGCATTGATATAGGTATGCTGGTTCACAATCAGTGGATTGCGTGAGGCCGAACGACGGGGATTGAGATCGGGAATACCGGTCATCATGGTGTATACGGAACGTGCCGTCGGATGCACCGGTACAAAAAAATTGGTAAAAAACAAACTCCTATTAGCAATGGCATCAAATTCCGGGGTCGCCTTTAACTGGTTACCAAAAATACCGACCTTGAAAGCGGCGTAGGATTCCAGGTGAATGACCACCAGATTATACGGTTTTTCAACTCCGTTGCCGGCAGTGATAAATCGCCTGTACGCCAGTTTGTTTTTATCGACATTCCTGACCCCCAGATCACGCGCCACAGCCCTGTATGCCGAACGCACAATGTCCATATCGATCTTGTCGCTGCGATTCTTATAGGTCTCAAAGACATGCAGAACCGGATTTAATGCCAATGAGGCAACATATTCATTGGTGCTGGAATAGGCATCGCTCCAGCGCAAGGGGTACCACGACAACTTGCCATACATGCCAAAGAGATAAAACACGACAAAGATACTGACCCCAACTGTCTTGTACAGGGCCGGCAACGGCTTACCAACAATCGCCAGTTCCTTGACGGCGGTACGATGCAATATCCAGGTGTAGCACGCGCCGATGAATGCCAGCCCCAACAGCCCCCAGATTACCGGATAGGTCTCCCAGACCATTTGCATTGATACCGAGATCGGAAACAGGTGATCCACCATACCGGCGTTGAGGCGTAGATTGAGGTACTCATAATGGCCAAAATCGACAAAATAGGTCAGGACCACGGCCAGCTCGAGGACAACGAAATAGGTCAACCAGACCCGGCGCACGAATACAAATCGCGCCGGATTAAAAAAGGGGATCGCGCCCAGCAGCAGCAATGGCAGACCAATCAACAACGCCAGGCGCAAATCAAACTTGAAACCGGTATAGAGCGCCTGCAGTATTGCCGAAATCTCTACATTAGCGGCGGCATCGCTAAAGACGAGAAAGAAAACGATACGGAATACAACAAAAACAGCGAAATTAATCGCGGTAACGTAAAATAGAAAGCGAAGCCAGGATGGAAAGCGGCGTAAGAAATTCATAAAACCCGGTCTGGATAATCGTTATAGTAATAATAGCGGGCTATTATATAGGTATTGTCAAGACTGCCAATACCCCGGAACGGCGCTACTTATGTGTCGCGGCGGCAATTCTGCCTTTGCCCCCGGGAAAAGCGGTGTTTCAAACAAACCTGGTTGCCTTGCTCCAGGTACAAGCACGCCGAATGCCTTTAAAGGGCTCTTGTATCTTCCCCTTTTCCTGGCCTCTTGGTTGGGCTATTAGCTCTCCTGGTTATCGTCGTAGGGATAGGGACTTTAGAAGATATTTCGCGCAATATTATTACCTAGGTTCAATATCACCAGCGCTTATATCAATTCTTTAACCGTCTCTAATTTACTTACTGTTATTGGCAAACCGTTTGATAAATACATTTGTAAAAATGTTTCAACATCCATCTTTGGATTCCGTAATGATGCTCGGTGGTCCTTGATTGTTTCTGAAAACGCGATTTTATCTAAATCAAAAAGATGACCCAGAAAAACATCTGGGGCTTGTACTTCAATTTGGTATTGGCTAAGTACTGTTTTAGGAAAATCTTTAATATTATTCGTCACTATAACATCAGCGTCACATCGTATTGCTGCAGCAAGTACATGTCGATCACCAGGATCAGGAAGCTTAAGAGAGTCTATTAGAGGCTCGTAATGGGTAACCAGGCAGTCTGGTACGGCTCTACTCATTAGTTCGACGGTACGCTTTAGATCAGCGAGTTTGATATCCGTTCTATTTTCCAAAAGACTGCTTGTCCATTCCTGGTTAATAGCATCGGACCAACGTGCACGAAACAGATCGGTGCTGGCTGCTCTTAACAGTACGTCACGTAGTGTTGCAGAATAGAGAACACAGGAATCAATTACGGCCGTAAAGTTGGCCATCTTTTTAGTACATATCTAGCTTCTGCGCCTGTGCAGAGAGCTCATCCATGGCATTAAAACGATCCTTCATGCTTTGCTTCTTGTATTCTAAGAGGTCACGGAAATAGACACGTCGATGACTACCGACCATGTGATACGGTAATTTGTCTTGTTCAAGCAATTTCACAAAATACGGACGGGACACATTAAGAAAGTCAGCAGCCCGCTGTGTCGTAAATTCAGCATGAATGGGCACCATAGTGACTGCCTCACCTTCGGCCATATGTGTGAGCATATCGAGCAGCATGCGCATCGCCGAAAGCGGCACGGTAATATCTTCATCACCATCGATAATACGGATTTTAGCGGCTTTGCCTTTTCCCAGGGCTACAGCCAGGCGGCGGCTGCTCTCTCCCGCCAAAGAGATATCGCCTTCGCTTAATGGAGGGCTGATTTTTTCGTCGGAGGATTTCTGTAAAAAAGCCATTATTGCACCTGGACAAAAATTAACATGTAAAATCAGTATAGACAATAAACGAAATAAACGCAATATCTGAAATAAAAGAAACACGCTCATTATGGTCTTTTATGCTTATTTTTAAGTGGAAATAGCCCACCTATTATGGCCTGTCAATCCAAAGCAGCGCGGTAATCCTGCATTTCCCATCGGGAAAAGCGGGCTTTCAGACAAACCTAGCTGCCTTGCTCCAGGTTCAGCTCACCATATCGTTCTTCGTATTCACCGATGAGCTTGTTCAGCATCAGGGAAAGACGCTTGGCGGCAAACGGGCTCAGTATCAAACGGTTGGTCAA
>CAJVXG010000093.1 GCA_913009215.1 uncultured Gammaproteobacteria bacterium
GCCGCCATGCCACACCGGGCCAACCGTATGGATGATGTATTTGGCCTGTAATTGAAAGCCCGGGGTGATACGCGCCTCGCCGGTGGGGCAGTCGCCAAGGGTGCGGCAATAGTTTAATAATTCAGGACCGGCGGCACGGTGGATGGCGCCGTCCACCCCGCCGCCACCGAGCAGCGATTCATTGGCGGCATTGACAATGGCCTCTACGGCCAGGGTAGTGATATCGGCGGTAATGACGGAGATGGTACCGTCGGCCATCGGTTATCGCTTGATATAGTCCGGCGAGATAGAATAGCCTGGCTCATAAGTCTTGCGCTTTTTGACCGGGCGTTTCTTTTTATAAACCTTTTTCTTGTGCTTCTTCCTGTAAAGATCATGAACTGACTTGGTGCTAAAGCGTTCTTTCGGACGACCCTCATCCGGATAACCTCCACCGGGATAAGCTCTGCCCGGTCGTGGCCCATATGCATCCGGGCGACGGTCATCCCAGGACTTGTCCCTTCGGTCATCCCAGGACTTGTCCCTTCGGCCATCCCAGGACTTGTCCCTTCGGCGGTCCCAGTCCTTTCTACCATCACCCCAGTCTTTCCTGCCTGGATCGTCGGCACCGGGACCACGGAAACGATGGTCATCGAAGCGACGCCTGAAATGGTTCTGCATATACGGGTGGCGCCTGATCAGGATATCCACGTCGGTCGGCTCCACCCTGCGCTGAAATGTCGGCTGCACGAAGCGGCGTTCCAGTTCACGAGCGCGGTGTAACATACGATTGTAGCGATGAAAGGATTTTGGAATACGTTTTGTAAAGTAGGCGGGCACCTTGTAAGTATACTCAAAATCACGGCCGCGCCGCCGGTTAACAAACTGGCCACTGACTACATCGCGTCCTGTAACCGTTTCATTTGAGCCATAGCTGCGCTCCACACGAACCCTGCCCTCTTGCAGAAGCAACGCACTTTGCTCGTTACCGGAGTGGATAATGCCCTCGGTTCCGCGTACCCCGACCATCATCACCGGGGTATTAAAATTATAGGAGGCCTTCTTCTGTAGCTTGGCAACGGCAAAGCGTACCCAGCCGGACAAGACATTGATCATCGCACCGATGACTTTTTTCTTGCCGTCGATCTTGTATTCCGATAGCACGACACGGCTGTTGTCACCCAATCGCAGGATGGTGCCATCGACCATATCCATTTGCAGCGAGGCATCTTTGCCGGTGATGATGATATCTTTAATGTACACACTAACACCGGTACTCACCGCGTAGTAACTATTCTTGCGGATCATATTGACCTCGCCGCCAAGCTGGGTGACGACACCGACAGGTTGGCTGTCGTCGTTTTCTACAACCGGGGTCAGGACAAAACGCAACAACAGGGCGGCGCCCAACAACAGGACGACAAACAACAACAGGCGCCACAAAATGGCGCCGGTACAATTGTTGTTGAAGTTGCCTGTATTCATGTTGCTACCCGATTTTGCAGTACAAGGCGGCATCATAGCACCCTCGTCTACTCTAAAAATAGTCGAAGGAGGTTACCGCCTGCCATAGTTCGGGTTATCGTTTGATGTACGTGGGCGAGGTATACGTCGGCTTAATAAACGTTGTCGGTGTTTTTGTCGTATCGGTTTTAATAACCGTATCTTTACTAAGCGTCGGTTGTGTCGCGCCGGCTCTTGTTGTTGGCTTGATGGTGGCTGGTATCGGCCGGCGCAAGCCTGTAGCAGGCTTGTACACGCCCGTGGGGTAGCGCTTAACCGGGTAGCGTGTTACTGGATAGCGTTTTGTGGGATAGCGCATGCCAGTACGCGGTCCGAACTGCATCGGGCGCCTGAACCCGCCGGGGCGCGTACCTGGGCCCATACGACGCCCTGGCCTAAACTTGCCGGGGCTGCGTCCACCTGGACCTATTCGCCTGCCCGGACTAAATTTTTCGGGGCGACGTCCGCCCGGTCCCATCCTGCCCGGACCCTTTCTTACCGGACCCATTCGCCTACCCGGACCCAGTCGTCTTGGGCCAGCGGCGCCCGGACCACGGCGGAACCGGTAACCCTTGAAGCGTCGCTTGAAGCGTTGCTGCATATACGGGTGGCGTTTTATCAGGCCATCCACATCGCGCTGCCTCACCCGGCGCAAAAATCTCGGGCGTACATTACGGCGTTGCAACAATTGGGCCCGACGCACCATACGGACACGGTACTGAAACGAGCGCGGGATACGTCGCCTGAATGAATCCGGCGCTTTGAAGGCGTGACGGAAGGCGCGACCGCGTTGGCGGTTAATATATTGACCGCCGCGGACATCACGTCCTTTCACACTATCCTTGGAGCCATAGCTACCCTGCACCCGGACATAGCCCTCTTGCAGAAACAGGCCACTCTCTTCGTTGCCGGCACGGACGATGCCCTCGGTACCGCGCACACCGACCATCATGACCGGGGTATTAAAGTTATAGGAGGCCTTCTTCTGCAGCTTGGAGACGGCAAAACGCACCCAGCCGGACAAGATATTGACCAGCGCACCGACGACCTTTTTCTTGCCATCGATCTTGTAGTCCGATAACACCACACGGCTGTCGTCACCCAATCGCAGGATAGTGCCATCGACCATATCCATTTGCAGCGAGGCGTCTTTACCGGTGATGATGATGTCCTGCTCGTGTAAATTAACACCAACACTAACGACGTAATAACGGTCGTTGCGAATGATATTAACCGCGCCACTAAACTGGGTGACGACACCGACAGCCTTGCTGTCGCTACTCTCTCCCGGGGTCAGGGCGACACAGAACAACAGGGCGACACAGAACAACAGGCGCCATAAAATCGTGCCTATACGACTGCTATGTAGTTTTCCCGTCTTCATGTGCTCACCCTGTTTGCTGTATATAACGCATCACGAGTTTTTTCGCCTACCTTAAAAATAGTCTTAAAATGACTATTTCCTATTATGTAGTCGTAATCGGCTTAACGGTGGTTCAGAAGCAATGTGTGACCTGGATCACTATTTTGCCAGTCGTAGGGGTTGGTGCAGGCGCATCATCCGGGTCGGATGGGGTTGATCGTCACCGATGGTGCCGAAATACCAGTCCCTGGTCATTTTCCGTTGCAAAAAACCGTTAATACCGCCTCACAGGGTATCTCAAGCCGGTGGCTTTGTCCCGAAAAACGTAACGTTGTGGTCAACAGGGCCTCGCCGCCGCATATCTGCCGGGTTACGGCACACACAGCGTGCCTAATCCGACCTGCATTGATTATGAAACTGCTTAAGTAAGCGCCATTCGTGTCAGGTCCCGATCCACGGGCCATTTTACGGCCTGGATCAGGTGGACCTCAATGGGACCATCAACGGCCTAGTTCATCTCCATTTCGGCATCGGTCAGGCTTTGCTTGAACGATTCCCGGGCAAAGACACGTTCGGCATACTCCAGTATCGGCCTCGCCTGTCGTGGCAGACTAATGCCATAATAGTCCAGGCGCCACAAGATGGCCGCCAGGAAACAGTCCACCAGCGAGAAATCATCGCCCAGCATATAGGGCTGCTCCTTGAATATCGGCGAAATGACGGTCATACCGTCGCGGATGATATTGCGGGCCTTGTTGGCCGCACGTTTGTCATCACCGGTGATGGTCGGGATCAAACTGAACCAGTCCTTGTCAAAACGCAGCAACATCAGACGGACGCGGGCGCGCGATACCGGGTCTACCGGCATCAAAGGTGGATGCGGCAGCCGCTCATCCAGGTATTCGCAGATAATACGGGACTCGTATAACACCAGGTCACGATCGACGAAGGTCGGCACCTGATTGTATGGGTTCAGGTCCGCCAGCTCTCTCGGCATTTTGCCAGTCTCGACCTGGTGTACCTTGCATTCGGCGTCTTTTTCATTAATGACGATGCGGGTGCGATGACTGAACGGATCCGTAGTACCGGAATACAGGGTCATAATGGGTTTGCGGTTTGTCGATGATGCCATAAATTACTCTCCAGTTTCTGTTCGGCCATAAAAATAAGGAGGCCGAAACCCCCTTATTCTAACCTGTCTGTCAATAGCCCTTATTAGTGGTCTATATCTCGCCAGAAATTCTTCTTCAACAGATAGGCCACAAACAGAAAAATGAACAGAAAGACCATGACACCAGCACCAATCCTGTAGCGCACCAACCTGGCCGGATCGCCAAGATAGACCATGAAATTGGTCAGATCGCGCATGGCGGCATTGAATTCTTCCTTGTTCATGGTACCGGGCCTGGCGATCTCGAAATGGTCAAATACCTTGATGGTGCCTTCGACCATAGTCGTTTTGCCGTCCTTGTTTTTCTTGTGCACCATTGCCTTCTTGTCCTTGTAGACAATACGCTGGTGGCCCTGCCACTCGTACAATACGTGCGGCATACTGACGTTCTCGAAGACGATGTTGTTCCAGCCGCTGGGTGATTTGTTGTCGCGGTAGAAACTGCGCAGATAGGTGTAGATCCATTCCGGCTTACGGTAACGCGTGGCCAGCGTCAGGTCCGGAGGGGCGACCCCAAACCATTCTGTGGCGTCTTCCACCGGCATGGTGGCCTTCATCAGGCTGCCAACCTTGTCGGTAGTGAACATCAGGTTCTTTTTCATAATGTCGTCACCGATATCCAGATCCCTGGCGATACGGTTGTAACGCATATGTTTGGCGCTGTGGCAGGACAGGCAATAGTTGATAAAGGTATGCGCTCCACGTCGCAGTGACGCCTTGTCGCCCAAATCGATATTGACCGAATCCAGCCTGGCATGGTTACCGCCAGAGGCCCAGACACTCGCGGGGACAAGAACAAGTAAACAAAACAATATGCTCTTTCTCATTTTGTCACCCTCTCTGGCACCGGTCTGGTTTTGTCATTCCTGGTGTACCACGGCATCAAAAAGAAAAACGCAAAGTATAAAATGAAGAAAGCCTGGGCCAACCATAAATTTGGAATCAGGAAAGTTGTTCCTGTAGTCGGTACCGTTCCCAGATAACCAAGCACAATGAAGGCCAGCGCAAATAACATTAATGCCGTTCTATACATCCATCCCCTATATCGTATTGATTTAACCGGTGAGCGATCCAGCCAGGGTAAAAAGAAGAATAAAACCAATGCCAACCCCATAAATATTACGCCCCATAATTTTGCATTAAATACCGATGGGTGCAATAAAACACATAGGATAAATATACCTAAAATCGACAGTAATACCTTTATTCTTTGAGACATCGATTTTTGTACAATCATGGCTAGCACGGCAAGCACAAACATGACCGCAGATAATCCAAAAAGATACGTTTTCAGATTCACCATAAATAAATTCAGAACTGTTTGGCTAGCTAGTACATAGGTTACTGTAAAAAATAGTATGAGCACTATTAATGTCGCATATCTTGTTGACTTGTTAAATCTTCTCACCAATAAATTAGCGACAAATAAAATTGTTCCAAAAAATAACAAGCTAATTATAAAATAATTCAAATTATCCGTTACCACACGCAAGATGGAATAAAACGATGTGAAATACCACAATGGTTTAATCTCAATAGGCGTGGTCAGGATATTGGCTGGAACAAAATTATCGGGTTCCAGGAACCAGCCACCCAATTCCGGGGCAAAAAACAGGATGGCAAAGAAAAAAATCAGGAATAATACGGCGCCAACAATGTCTTTGACGGTGTAATAAGGGTGGAACGGAATACCATCGACCGGGATACCATCCGGACCCTTGTTTTCCTTGATCTCGATACCGTCCGGGTTGTTCGAACCCACCTTGTGCAAGGCAACGATATGGATAAACACCAGGCCGACGATGATGAACGGTATGGCAACCACATGGAAGGCGAAGAAACGATTCAGGGTGGCATCGGAAATCACGAAATCGCCACGAATCCACTCCGACATGATCGGCCCAACCCAGGGAATAGTATCAAACAGGTTGATAATTACCTGCGCACCCCAGTAGGACATATTACCCCAGGGCAACAGGTAGCCCATAAAGGCCTCGGCCATCAGGGCGACGAAAATCATCATACCGATAAGCCACACCATTTCACGCGGCCTATGGTGTGAACCATACAACAGGGAGCGAAACATGTGCAGATAGATCACTATAAAGAACATGGAGGCGCCCACGGCATGCATGTCGGCAATAAACCAGCCACCGGGCACATCACGTCGAATGTATTGCAGTGATGCAAATGCCAGGTTGGCATCCGGCTTGAAGTGCATGGTTAAATAAATACCGGTTACGATCTGGATCACCAGCACCAACAACGCCAGGGAGCCAAAGTAATACCAGAAATTGAAATTCTT
>CAJVXG010000094.1 GCA_913009215.1 uncultured Gammaproteobacteria bacterium
TTTAGTATCTCATCATCCAGATCGGCGGCCAGCTCTTCCTCGCTGGGATTGTCATCCTCATCATCTGTGTCTTTCGGTTTCATACGGCGGGCGACAAACAGACCGATCTCGAACAGGATCAGCATCGGCACCGCCAGTGCGATCTGGGAAATAAAATCCGGCGGCGTCAGCAACATGCCAATAACAAAGGCCGCTACTACTACATAAGGTCGCTTGCTCGCCAACGTTTCCGGTTTGACTACCCCCATGCGCACCAGCAACACCACTGCCACCGGTACCTCAAACGCCGCCCCAAAGGCGAAGAACATGGTAAAGGCACTGCTCATATAGGACTTGATGTCCGGCGTGATCTTGACCGCCTGCGGTGCGATATCGACCATGAACTTGAACACCATCGGAAACACCAGGTAATAGGCAAAGGCAACACCAAGATAAAACAGTATCGTGGTCGACAACATCAATGGCAACACCATTTTCTGCTCGTGCTTGTACAGCCCCGGGGCGACAAAGGCCCACAACTGGTACAGCAGAAACGGGATACAGATAAACAGGGAGGCAAAAAAGGCCAGCTTCATTGGTGTAAACAAGGCGGTATAAATATCGATGGCCACCAGCGTGGACCCTTTGGGCAGGGCATCTATCATTGGCTTCGCCAACAGGTCAAACAGATCCTGCGATGATATAGAATAGATGGCAATAAAGACCAGTATCACCAATACCAGCGATTTCAGTAAACGGTCACGCAGCTCGAACAAATGGCTGACGAAACCGGGTTCGTTATTATCGACCTGTTCTTCAGCCACGCCTTACCTTCTTTTTGGTCTTTTTCTTCTTCGCCGTTTTTTTTGTTTTTGTGGCCTTCGTGCCGACCTTCTTCTTCACGGCCTTCTTCTTGCCGGACTTTTTCTTCGCGGTCTTTTTCTTTTTAGCGCCTTTGCTTCTTTTCTTTTTAGGGCCCGCTAATTTGAGCGCCTTGTCATCGAAGAAATCACTGTCACTGAACTCATCGCTGATGCCACCGATGAGCTGTTTTGAGGATTCCTGCAGCAACTGGCGGGTTTCGTTAAACTCTTCTTTGAGACGACGCAACTCGACCAACTCCTCGCTCTGCATGCCACTGTCGAGGTCGGAACGAACATTGCTGATGAAATCACGCAGCTTGGCCACCATCTTGCCGGCGGCGCGGGCCGCTTCCGGCAGGCGCTTGGGGCCCAGCACGATCAGCGCCAACAGGCTGATCAGTACCAGTTCGGAAAAACCGATATCAAAGAACATGGCGTGACAATAGGTACAGGGGGTAAAGGCCCGGTGCGCTAGACCTTGTCTTTTTCCTTGGTGGATTCACCTTCAATCACCCTGCCAGACTTCGATGCGGATTTATCTTTACCACCTTCATCGTTTTTACCTTCTCCGTCTTTACCTTCTCCATCTTTCATCGACTTCTTGAAGTTCTTGATGGCGCCACCAAGATCACCGCCCAGGTTCTTGATCTTCTTGGCGCCGAAAATCAGCACCACAATGATCAAAATAATAACCAGCTCGGGAATACCTAAACCAAACATCGCATTTCTCCAGATAATCTAAACGTTAATCGTGGCGTACAGGCGTCATTTTGATCGCCCCGCCTTCTCATCGATACCGGATGTTCCAAAACGCCGATCCAGCTCTGCCAATACCTGCTGCGGTGACAATTCCATGTAGGCCAACAGTACCAATGTGTGGAACCACAGATCTGCGGTTTCATACACGACCTGATCCTGGTCTTTGCTCTTGGCCGCCAATACCACTTCGGTGGCCTCTTCCCCGATTTTCTTCAATATGGCATCGGGGCCTTTTTTATACAAGCTGGCGACATAGGAGCTGTCGGCGTCGGCCTGTTTGCGCGCCTCCAGCACTTCGGCCAGCTTGTCTAATATATCAGACATTGTTCTCACCCTGCTTTAGGCGGCATAAGTGCCTTATTTCTTCCCGTAAATTTCATCGCTGGATTTCAGCACCGGGTCCACGGCCTGCCATTCGCCGTCCTGCCACTGCTGGAAAAAGCAGTGTTCCCGGCCCGTATGGCAGGCGATACCGCCGACCTGCTCAACCTGCAGTAAAATAGTGTCGTTATCGCAATCCAGCCGCACCTCGCGCAGCTGCTGTACGTGACCGGATTCCTCACCCTTGCGCCATAGCTTGCCACGCGAGCGTGACCAGTAGACGGCACGGCCCTCGTCCAGCGTCGCTTGCAGGGCCTCGCGATTCATCCAGGCCATCATCAATACCGCCTTGCTGTTGACGTCCTGGGCAATAGCCGGCACCAACCCGTCGCTATTCCATTTCACCTGTTCCAGCCATTCTGCGCTCATCAGAGTCGTACCTCAATCCCGGCGTTGGCCATATGCTCCTTGGCCTGACCCACGGTAAATTCACCAAAGTGAAATATGCTGGCGGCCAGCACGGCATCGGCATGCCCTTGTAGTATACCATCGACCAGGTGATCGAGATTGCCGACACCGCCAGAGGCAATCACCGGGATCGGCACGGCATCGCAGACCTGCTGTGTTAGCGCCAGATCGAAGCCATCGCGGGTGCCATCGCGATCCATGCTGGTCAGCAGCACCTCGCCGGCGCCATATTCGGCCATTTTTACGGCCCACTCGATGGCATCAATGCCGGTCTCCTTACGGCCGCCATGGGTAAACAGCTGCCAACGACCCGCCTGATCGTCGACACACTTGGCATCAATGGCAATGACAATGCACTGGGCGCCAAAATGATCGGCCGTCTCCTTGATCAGGTCCGGGTTATGGATGGCGGCAGTGTTGATCGCCACCTTGTCGGCGCCGGCATTCAACATGCGGCGCACGTCTTCGACCTGACGAATGCCGCCGCCCACGGTCAGCGGAATAAACACCTGGCCGGCAATGGCCTCGACCACGTGCACCATGGTGTCACGATTGTCCGAGCTGGCGGTGATATCGAGAAAGGTGATCTCGTCGGCGCCCTGTTCATCATAGCGCCGGGCAATCTCGACCGGATCACCGGCATCGCGAATTTCCACAAAGCGCACGCCTTTAACAACGCGACCGTTATCAACGTCAAGACAGGGGATAATGCGTTTCGCCAAACCCATATTAAATATACCGATGACTATTCAGGTGTATTAATAAACAAGACTAATGACCGGCTTCCTTGTCGGCCAGCTTTTGTGCCTTGGCAAAATCAAGGGTGCCTTCGTAAATGGCGCGACCGGTAATGGCGCCCATAATACCTTCGTCGGCTACCGCGCACAGCTTTTTGATGTCCTTGATGTCGGTGATACCGCCGGAGGCAATCACCGGGATGGCAATGGATTGCGCCAGCTTGACGGTGGCCTCGATATTGACGCCGGTCATCATGCCATCACGGCCAATATCGGTATAGACAATGGCCTCGACACCATCGCCCTGAAAGTGCTGCGCCAGATCGATCACATCGTGCCTGGATAATTTGGACCAGCCGTCTATCGCTACCTTGCCATCTTTGGCATCCAAACCAACAATAATATGACCGGCATATTCGGTGCAGACATCGCTAACAAAATGGGGCGCGTTGACGGCCTTGGTACCAAGGATGACATAGGACACACCGGCATCCAGGTAGGCCTGTATGGTTTCGGAATCACGAATACCGCCGCCAATCTGGATCGGCAGATCCGGGTAGGTCGTAGCAATCGCCTCGATGATAGCGGCATTGACCGGCTTGCCGGCAACGGCCCCGTCCAGATCGACAATATGCAGACGCCGCGCACCCGCTTCCACCCAGCGACCGGCCATCGCCACCGGATCATCGGAAAACACGGTTTCATCGTCCATGCGGCCCTGGCGCAAACGCACGCATTTGCCGTCTTTAAGGTCAATGGCAGGTATCACGATCATAACGGGGTGCCCTTAGGCCTCTCCATTCCAGTGAATGAAATTTTCCAGTAGCTGCAAACCGTACCTCTGGCTTTTTTCCGGGTGAAACTGTACCGCAAAAATATTATCCCGTGCCGCCACCGATGTAAATTCAATACCGTATTGCGTCAGACCGGCGACATTTTTATTGTCGGCACTGTCGGCATAATAACTGTGCACAAAATAAAAACGGGCGTCCTGCGGAATGTCATGCCACAAGGGGTGCTCCCGGGTTTGCCTCACCTGGTTCCAGCCCATATGCGGGATCTTCAGGCGTACACCCTCCCCGGCATCGGCCATCTTCCCGGAAAAATGCCGCACCCGGCCCGGCAACACGGCAAGACAATCCACGCCACCGCCCTCCTCACTGCTATCGTATAGTGCCTGCAGACCGAGACAAATGCCAAGATACGGTTTGTTCTCCAGGCATTGCATCAAGGCCTGGCCCAGCCCTTGTGCCGACAGGGCCTGCACACAACCGGCGATGGCGCCCTGTCCGGGCACCACGATCTTGTCGGCCTTTAACAACGCATCGGCATCGGAGGTCAATATCACCCTGGCTTTGCTGGAAACGTGTTCGAGCGCCTTGCACACGGAATGCAGATTACCCATTCCATAATCGAGCACGGCAACGGTTGTCATGTTGGCATGATCCTGCGGTAATCTCGTTTCGGGGAAAATCGGTTAATGCAATCCCGGCAACTACAAGCTGCCCTTGGTTGAAGGTATGGTATCCACGCGCGGATCGTTCTCCAGGGCCATGCGCGCAGCACGACCGAATGCCTTGAAAATGGTCTCGGCAATATGGTGTGCATTCTTGCCATACAGGGACTCAATATGAATCGTTATCAGGGCATGGTTACTCAGGCCCTGAAAAAACTCATTGACCAGATCAATATCAAACTCGCCGACGTGCGAACGTGGATACTGGGCACGGTAAACCAGCCCGGGGCGTCCGGAGAAATCAACAACGACCCGGCTCAAGGCCTCGTCCAGTGGTACGTAGGCGTGACCATAGCGACGAATGCCTTTTTTATCGCCGACCGCCTTGTTTAGCGCCTGACCAAGGCAAATACCGATATCCTCCACCGTGTGGTGGCCATCGATGTGCAAATCGCCCTTGGCCTTGATGTCCAGATCCAGCAGACCGTGGCGGGCAATCTGCTCCAGCATGTGCTCCAGAAAAGGAACGCCAGTATCGAGCGTACATAGACCCGTGCCATCAAGGTTAATTTTGACCTCGATCTGGGTTTCCTTGGTTTTACGACATATGGCTGCAGATCGCTCGCTCACTGTATTGCCCCGGAATATTTGTTTGAAAATAATGGCCTGTTTAATACCACATTGTACCAGAACCACGACACTAGCAAACCCGCCATAAAATTTAAGGGCACTTCTATTAATACCCTCTCCCTCCGGGACGACTCCAGGGAGGGAGGAGGTAGAACGAAGTCTGGAACCAGAGTCGAGAGGGTAGGGTGAGGGAATCAAACAAGGACAACTTATTGATTTTAATATCCCCTCATCCGGGCCTTCTACCCCACAAGGGGGTACCGAGGTCCCTGGGGGAGAAGGAAGTATCACACATAGAAGTGCCCTTAAGACTAAAGTGCCTGTTGCAATGCCGACTGAAAAGCGGCGTTTTCTTCCCCGGTACCAATGGTAACCCGCAGACAATCCTGTAACAGGGGGTGGGACCCGTGCAGATTTTTTAGCAACACCCCGGATGCCTTGAGTTGTTTAAACACCACAGATGCCGGTTTGGCCTCGGTGCGAAACAGGATGAAATTGGTGGCGCTGGGCCAGGCGGTAATACCGGCCATATCACCCAGGCTCTTCAGCAAACCATCACGATCCTGTCGAATCCTGGTGGTTTGTTGTTGCAAAATGTCGGCATGCTGAAAAATAAAATCGGCACTGACCTGTGTCAGAGTACTAATATTGTAGGGTAGTCGCAACTTGTCGAATTCCTGCAACCATGCCTTAGGCCCCACCAGTAATCCCAGCCGCAGACCCGCCAGGCCGATCTTTGATACCGTGCGTAGAACCAGCAAATTATCAAACTCGCCCAGTCGGGGCATAAAAGAGGCCTCGGTGAATGCCGAATAGGCCTCATCGATAATCACCAGCCCGGGGCTGTTCTTCAGAATGGCTTCAATATCATTTGCAGAAAACAAATTACCGCTGGGATTGTTCGGATAGGACAAAAAAATGACCGCCGGTTTTACCTGCTGTATACGGTCCAGAAAGATGGGCAAATCCAGATCAAAGTCTTTACTTAACGGTAGTCCGACAAACGACATACCCACCGTCCTGGCAATGACCTCATACATAACAAACGTCGGTACCGGCGCCATAAT
>CAJVXG010000095.1 GCA_913009215.1 uncultured Gammaproteobacteria bacterium
CTGGTTTTAGGCTACATATTTTATTTTACAGGATTGGTAACTTACGTTTTTTATGGTTATAGCAATGAGAATAATATTTATGACGCATGTAGTGAATTGTTTGGTATTGAAAAAAAGCCGATGGTCTCGAAGCCCCTCCTTATCCGGGTGAATTGGGACAACGTATTTATGGGAATGTCTCGGCAGAGGAATGGAGGCAGTGGCTGCAAAGACTGGCGATTATTATTAAGTAAGAACCACCTGAGTGCCGCAGAGGAGTCCCATGTTGCCCACATAGAGAAGCATATGGTTGGTTTCCTGTTTGGTGAGGGTGACTTTGGTGATCTTCCTTCCGGGTTTATTCCCCGGGGAGGCGGTTAAACGAAGTGGTACCGGGGTTATTGGGTTTGTTCCAGTATTTCCTCTATTTCGTCGTACATTAAGCCCCAAATTTGTACCGGTGCATTTTTCCCCTTAACGCGTATTTCATCCGTACGGTCTTGCCATAGACTGCTGGGTATGCAGTTATAGGCATCCACACTGAGCACGACATCTTTACCTAATTCCTTGGTGGAGCTTTCCAGGCGAAAAGCCGTGTTTACGGCATCCCCCACCGCCGTGCCATCGTTTGCCAGTCCGAGTGCGGCACTGCCGGTGTTAATGCCTGCGCCTATCTTGAGCGGGGTCTTGATATCCGGAAATTCTTTATTGAGTTGTTGCGTAATGTTATTAATCATTAGTGCCGATTTGAGGGCAGCGATAACCGAATTGCGATTATTATCGCCATCGTTCCAGCGGGCGTAGACACAGTCACCAATAAATTTATCCACTGTTCCTGAATTATCAAGGATGCATTGATGTACCTGCTGGAACCATTTGCTCATAAGCCTGGATAAGGTATTGATCTGGACTTGTTCGGACAGGGTTGTGTAGCCACGGATATCGGCCACCAAAATAGTGATTTGTTCAATTTTTGTAGTGGCCTGACGAATGACAGTGGATGGCTCGGCAAATTCTGATGTCGATGACATCTTGTCGGCCTGTAGGAAGGTGATATTAGTATCGCCTAGACGAATCTTGTCGTCATGATGTAATACGGTAGGTGTTGAGACCCGCTTTTTGTTGATGAAACTGCCGTTGGAACTGCCGGTATCCATAAAATAATAATCATTTTCGCCAAGGACACGGACAATGGCATGGCTGCGTGATACCTCGGAGTCATGGATCACGACATCATTTTTCTTGTCTCGCCCTATGGTCATAACAGGGCTGCAATTCACTTCCGTGATATTGCCTTTGTGATTAATCAGTAGAGAAGCATTCATTGGGTCAGTCAGCAAATCAGTAAAATATACGCGCTAGTTACTATTATAGTAGCTACAGATTGGAGTAATTAACGCCCAGAACCCGTGTTTTTTCAATTTTTATCAATATTCTCATCGTTTTGTTTCAAAATTCTATTTTAGCAATCCTTGACTATTTGATTGCCAACGTGACCAGCAGAGACTAAATATAATAGTATTAATAGTACATACCAAACAAAATATAATAAGAATCCATTGTGCGTATAAAACATCTGTTGTTTTTTATTTTTGCCCTGTCCGGTTTCTCCGGACTGATATACGAGTCCATCTGGTCGCATTATCTTAAACTTTTTTTAGGCCATGCTGCCTATGCACAAACTCTGGTGTTGGCTATTTTTATGGGCGGTATGTCCCTGGGGTCCTGGCTGAGCAGTAAATACTCCTCCCGATGGAAGAATCTGCTATTGGCTTATGCCATTGTTGAATTAATTATCGGTCTGTTGGGTGTCAGTTTCCACAAGCTCTTTGTTCTACAAACCGATTTTGCATATCTGACCGTATTACCCAGTCTCGGATCGGCAGGTTTGTCGGTCGGCTTTAAGTGGTTGCTAGCTGTATTATTTATTTTACCGCAATCTATTTTGCTGGGTATGACCTTCCCATTGATGAGTGCCGGAGTGATACGCAGATATCCGGATAACCCGGGTTCCTCAATATCAATGCTGTATTTTAGTAACAGTATAGGTGGAGTTGCAGGTGTCTTATGTAGCGGTTTTGTGCTGATTTATCTCGTTGGTCTGCCCGGCACCATTATGACGGCAGGCCTCATAAATATTTTTCTGGCTTTGCTGGTATGGCTTTTGGTACGCAGTATACCTGACAGTACTGAGGCACCTGCTGTTTTGAAAGAGGAGCCGTCGGCGACTGCCGAGCGCCGGAAATTTTACTGGGTCATGCTGTTGATAGCATTTGTCACCGGACTGGCATCATTTATCTATGAAGTGGGCTGGATAAGGATGTTGAGTCTGGTGTTAGGCAGCTCGACACACGCTTTTGAGTTGATGCTCAGCGCTTTTATACTTGGTTTGGCGCTGGGAAGTCTATGGATAAAAAGACGTATTGATAGCATCAAGAATCCAATACGCTTTCTTATTGTTGTGCAAATTGTAATGGGTGGTCTTGCCTTATCCACATTATTTTTATATGGCAGTAGTTTCAAACTAATGCAATATATGTTGGGTGTCCTGACCAGGACAGATAACGGTTATGTCTTATTCAATGTTGCCAGCCATGGTATCGCCTTGTTTATTATGTTGCCCGCCACTTTTTTCGCAGGCATGACGTTACCACTTATTACCCACATCTTGCTTAAAGAAAAACATGGCGAGAAAAGCATAGGGGCGGTGTACGCAGCCAATACCATTGGTGCCATTTCAGGAGTAGTGATTGCGGTACACGTCGCTATGCCCCTGGTTGGCCTAAAGGGGCTCATCGTTATTGGCGCAAGTGTTGATATTGTTGCCGGTATTTTTCTTATATGGTTTTTTATTAAAAGTGCCAGCCTGAGATTCCGCTGGGGTTTCTCTTCGGCAGGTATATTTCTAATTGCAGTAACCGTTTTTTTTGCTCAGCTGGATACACTAAGCATGGCATCAGGCGTGTATCGTAGATCCAAGGTACTTGGCAAAAATGAGGCCAAAGTTGTTTACCATCGCGATGGTAAAACGGCCACAGTTAATTTGATTCAATTCCGGGGCGGTACTTTAACAATCACCACTAATGGGAAGCCTGATGCCAGTATCAATATGAGTGGCACAACAAGACGTTCTTCAGATGAGACAACCATGATATTAGCCGGTGTCTTGCCAAACCTGTATCATCCGAAGGCAAAGAAAGTGGCCAATATCGGATTTGGTTCAGGACAAACTACCCACACATTGTTACAAGCACCCTGGCTTGAACGGGTAGATACGATTGAG
Organism: uncultured Gammaproteobacteria bacterium; assembly: GCA_913009215.1. Classification (GTDB taxonomy): domain Bacteria; phylum Pseudomonadota; class Gammaproteobacteria; order Acidiferrobacterales; family CAJVXG01; genus CAJVXG01. Next base: position 3,263 of record CAJVXG010000095.1, read on the forward strand.
ATTGAGCCCGCGATGGTAGAGGCCTCGAGAGAGTTTGGCTACAGAGTGGTATCGGCCTATACGGATCGTCGCAGTCATATTTACTTTGATGACGCCAAGACGTTCTTTTCCGTAAGACGCAGCAAATATGACATTATAGTTTCCGAGCCTTCCAATCCCTGGGTGAGCGGAGTCTCCAGCCTGTTCACTGATGAATTCTATACTTTGCTTAAACGACACATAAACAAGAATGGAATATTTGTTCAATGGCTCCAGCTTTATGAGAATGAAGCATATTTAGTTGCTTCTGTAATCAAGGCAATTGATAAAAATTTTGAAGACTACGTTATATATTCAAGTGATAACGGCAATCTGATTATTATCGCCAAACCTGCAGGCAAGCTGGGATTACCCAGTACACGTATTCTTGATATTCCTGTCATTAAGCAGGAGTTGTCATATATTGATATTAAGGGCATGCAGGATATCTATTTGAGAAGGATTGGTTCAAAGCAGGTTTTAAGTCCATACTTTCAATCATTCAGTGTTGCCCCGAATTCTGATTACTATCCGGTAGTTGATCTGTATGCGACCAAGGCACGCTATATGAAAAGGACTGCTTATAGTATTTATAAACCAGTATTATCCCCGGTGCCTGTAATAGCCATGCTTGATAAGGACATGGTCAGGTACAAGCGTCTGGATATTAATTCCAGTAATTTTCTTGCACGTGCGAAAAATGCCTATACTGCAATGTTATTAAGGGATTATTTTTTGCAAGGAAGCTTTGGATCGAGAAAGAAAAAGGTTAACAGCACCATGCGGCGTCACGCAGAACTCGTTCGTTATTATAATAAAACCTGCCAATTTGGACGGGATTCAAAAGTTTATATGGAAAGTGTTTTCGTGCTTGCCAGGGCCACCATCCCGTATCTTGGCGCTAAAGAATTCTCGGTTTTCTGGAACAAGGTGACTCCGGGGAATTGTCAGGGCTTGAGTAAACTGAATAAGAGCTGGTTTGATCTGTTTTCTGCGGTTGGTCGCAAGAATGCCAGGGAAATGTCCGAAAGGGCTATAGCAATGTTAGGAAACAAAGAGGTAAAGGTTAGCAATCATCGATATCTACTGGATATAGCCATGCTTGGTTTAATAGCACAAGAGAAGCAAGAGCAGGCTAGCCGGCTCTGGTTGAAATATTCAAAACAACTGTATAAAAATGGAAAGTTGAGCGCGGTCACCAGGTTGCTGGTAGCGCATAGTCAGAGAAACAAGACGCTGCACTAAAAAGATTTCAGACCTACCGTATTTCGCCAAGTAGATCCGAAATCATGGCTTCTGCCTGTGCTCGATAACCGCCACCAAACAGGTTGAAATGGTTCAGGATGTGGTACAGGTTATAGAGCTTTTTTCTTGTGCGGTAGCCCGGATCGATTGGAAAGACATCGTTATAGGCGGAATAAAAATCCTGCGGCAAACTACCAAAGAGTTCGGTCATGGCCAGATCGGCCTCGTGGTCACCATAATAAACGGCGGGGTCATAAATGACTGGTTGTCCCTGACTATCGACGGCGTAGTTACCGGACCACAGGTCACCGTGCAGCAGGGAGGCCACCGGCGTATAACCAGTAAAGAAACAATTGAGTTCGGCCAGTAATTTCTCACCATTTCTTTGCAGTGAAGCGCCGCCTCCGTTGCCGGTAGCCAGTTGTAACTGGAAACCAAGGCGATGTTGTTGCAAGAATTCAATCCAGTCGTCACATGGTTGGTTGGGTTGCAGGGTCGAACCGATGGTATTGTCGTGGTCGAGCCCAAATTGTGGTTGTGTATGCAGGTGCATACCGGCCAACTGTTGACCAAAGCGGACCAGGCTGTCTTTATTGTTGCGACCGAAGGCGATATGTTCCATAACAAGGTAGGCATCGTTGCCCGAGATGCCGTAACAGACCGGCCTGGGCACCCGGATGGCGCCGGCATTGACTATTTCCTGCAGTCCGGCGGCCTCGGCGATGAACATTGGTTGTCGGTTGGCCTGGTTTACTTTGACAAAATATTTTTGCTCCCCATCGGTAAGGGTGAAGGCGGCATTGATACAGCCACCACCCACCTCTCCCGGGGCGCCGGGGTGAAACGGGCGGCCGGTTTCTTGCTCAATATGCTGTGAAATCTGTAGCCAATCGGCCATGGTGGAGCAAACCCTGCTTTTATTATGGGGTCCCATTATATCTATGGTCATAAGGACTTAGCGCTGTTTTTTTGACTGCTTTGCGAGAAAAAATTGGAAACGGCAAAAATCTCAAATTTTGTCAAGCGTCTTCTGTTTTTATACACAATCGGATTTAGCCCTTGTAAATACCCCCATTAAATCAGCCATTAAGCCTTGCTGTTGATAAAATAATAGCATAACTTATTGATTCATATGTAATAACAGCAATAGCCCAAAATTTAATCAATCTGATAAAAGGCCCGGACACTGTTTTTCAGAGCCTTGATTAACAGACTTTATTCACAATGTTATCCACAGCTTCTGTGGGTAACTATTCTTTCCTTATCTGACAAGCAGTTAGCGAATTCTCAAACCGGATTTCAGTTATAGGGCTAAATTCTATTGGCCAAACTCCGGCAGTCGGCTGTGTTAGATTCCGGGCATGAAACGACGCAGTGAATACTGGCAAATAGCAGTACCCACCCCGTTACGGAAACTTTTTGATTATTTACCACCGCAGGATATGGCACTGGCCCCGGCCCCAACTCCAGGTATCCGGGTTCAGGCGCCATTCGGCGCCCGCAAGCTGGTAGCGGTGTTGCTTGGCGCCTCGGATGTGACCGAAGTCCCGGCTTCCAGGCTCAAGGCGGTGGCCGCAGTCCTGGACCAGGAGCCGGTATTCAACACGGAGTTGCTCGCCCTGCTGAAGTGGGCGGCCGGGTATTATCATTTTCCGATCGGCGAGGTATGCCAG
>CAJVXG010000096.1 GCA_913009215.1 uncultured Gammaproteobacteria bacterium
ACGCACTCGGTGCAATTGCCCGGCGGCCAGGGCGCCAGTTCCGGTGGTCAGCGTGAGTTTGTGCCGGTATTGGCGCGCGCGGCGGTGGCGACCGGTGTTTCCGGAATTTTTATGGAAACCCATCCGGATCCGGACAAGGCCATGAGCGATGGTCCCAATGCCTGGCCGCTGGATCGTATGGAGGCGTTGTTACAAATATTGATGCAGCTGGATGCGAGCGTAAAACGTGCCGGCTTTGCTGAAGAAGAGTTGATGCAGAACTGATCCTGCAACACAGAAGACAAACAGTGTGAACCGCATTAAACCATCAGGAAAATAAAGAAGTAAGCAATGACAGAAATTACCGCAGTAAAAGCCCGCGAGATACTGGATTCCCGCGGCAACCCGACCGTAGAAGCCGATGTCATACTGACTTCGGGTGCGATGGGTCGGGCCTCGGTACCGTCCGGGGTCTCTACAGGACAACTGGAAGCCATCGAGCTTCGCGATGGTGACAATAAACGTTATGGCGGCAAGGGCGTGACCAGGGCCGTGGCCAACGTCAATGGCGAAATTGCCAATGCCCTGAAGGGCATGGATGCCAGTGATCAGGAAACCGTGGATGGTAAAATGATCGAGCTGGATGGCACGGAAAACAAGCAGCGTCTTGGCGCCAACGCCATTCTCGCCGTGTCACTGGCAACGGCCAAGGCGGCGGCGCTGAGCGCGGGTCAGCCGCTGTATCAATATCTTTCCAGGGGCCGGAAAATGACCATCCCGGTGCCGATGATGAACATCATCAACGGCGGCGTTCATGCCGATAACAGTGTTGACCTGCAGGAGTTTATGATTCTGCCGGTCGGTGCGCCGACCTTTAGCGAGGCCCTGCGTATGGGCGCCGAAGTGTTTCATACCCTGAAAGGTGTTTTGAAGAAAAAAGGAATGAATACCTCCGTGGGCGACGAGGGTGGTTTTGCGCCCGATCTCGGCTCCAATGAGGAGGCGATCCAGGTCATCCTCGAGGCCATTGGCGTTGCCGGCTATAACGCCGGGCAGGACATGTTTCTGGGTATAGACGCGGCCAGTTCGGAGTTCTATAGTGACGGCAAGTATCAGCTGGCATCGGAAGGAAAAGCGCTGGAAGCGTTTGATTTTGCAGCCCTTCTGGAGCAATGGGTAAACCAATACCCGATCATCACCATCGAGGACGGCATGGCGGAAGACGACTGGGAAGGCTGGGACATTTTGACCCGACATCTGGGCAAGCGGGTGCAGTTGGTCGGCGATGATTTGTTTGTCACCAATACCAGAATTTTGCAACAGGGTATCGACCGGGGTGTGGCCAATTCCATTTTGATCAAAGTGAACCAGATCGGCACCCTGACCGAAACTTTGGCGGCCATCAATATGGCGCGACAGGCCGGATACACCGCGGTGATTTCACACCGTTCCGGCGAGACCGAAGACACCACTATTGCCGATATCGCGGTGGCCACGGCCGTGGGGCAGATCAAGACTGGTTCGCTGTCGCGTTCCGATCGCGTTGCCAAATACAACCAGTTGCTGCGCATTGAAGAGGCACTGGGTTCGGAGGCCGTCTATGCCGGTCGTCAGGCCTTCAGCATCATGGCGGCGGCCTAGGGAACAGGGAAGGTATGAGCAGGCGGCACACAAAACAGCATGCCCCACGCCGGATACCGTTCGATAAACTGTTCGTTTATTTTTTAGTCAGTATTATCGTGCTGCTGCAATACCCGCTCTGGTTGGGCAGTGGCAGTGTGTTGCGCCTGTGGAACCTGGATCGACAAATCACGAAACAGAAAAAGGACAACGATTTGTTACATGCCCGCAATAAAATCCTCGAGGCCGAAGTGCAGGACCTGAAAAAAGGCAAGGCTGCGCTGGAAGAGCGCGCCCGCCTGGAGCTGGGTATGATCAAAAAAGGCGAGACCTTTTATCACATCGTCGATCGACGCAAGAAGAAAAAGTAAATCGAGCAAGGGCCGGTTTTAGTTGGCCCCATGTTTTTGCAGCAGTTTTATTGTAGCCTTGCGACTTTCTTGACTGGCATAATCCAGAGCTGTTTTCCCGCGATTGTCCCTGGCATGGATGTTGACGCCCTTGGCCAGCAGCAGCTTGACTATCTTGGTTTTCCCTTTAAAGGCTGCCGAATGCAAGGGCGTAGCATTCCATTTGTCCCTGGCATGGATATTAACGCTTTGAGACCGCAGGCGCTTGATCTGGGTGAGGTCACCTTCTTCGGCGGCCTTATGCAACGGTCCGGCAAACGCCGAAGTAAACGAGAATGAGAACAACAGGGCAATCAGTGTACAGCGTTTGAAATAAAGCAGGATCATGTGCTCTCCGTCTCAGGTCATTGAACGGTTACATTAACAGGCCGAGGGGTGCGTCGCTTTCCCGAGGTCAAAGTTTATATAAATAGCAGATAAATATCAGACGGGAAGAATTGTTTCTAATATTAACGGTAATTGCACTTTGACCGGGTGTTTAACAACTAAAATGAACTGCACTGAACCACCGCCGCAGTCGGGATGATACGACCGTTCACTACCGGGCCTACCGGGGTATAGGGTAGTACATAACCGGGTACCGGACCAGTGCCGTAGATGTTTTTCAGCTGTCTGCTCGCCAACCAGATATTAAAGCGTTGCATGAACCAGTCGGCGTACTGCCTGGTCGCCTTTTTGGCTGCCGGATCATTCAGCAAGGCACTGTGATTAAGCAGAATCTGCCGCGCCAGAAAATTAGGGTTCAACAGCGCCTTGCTGCTACGACCGGTGGCCAGTGGGATCGGTATCGCCAATGTCGGTGGCGCCATGGGTCCGGGAAAGGCAGCGAAGCTTGGGAAGGCCGGATAGCTGATGGTATAAGATGCACTCCATTGCGACCACCCCTGCCACAGTGCCATGGCATAGGCCCGGGCAATCTTTCTGTCTATCCCTTTGGCGATCATGAGCGACTTCATGAGATTGGAAAAATTCATCCCCTCCAGGGAATTCGGCGGGATAGAGAGTAAGCTTGCATTGATACTGCCCCGTTTGACCTTCGAGGTCTGACACCAATAACCAATGGCGGTGCGGGTTGCTGCCTTGGCTTCCTCATTGACCTTGGCCCAGTTAACTACTGGTACACGCCGTGGCCCCCGGGGTCGAACCCGCAACCGTGTCGGGACAAGTTTTTTGGTTTGAGTAACCACCGGCCGGGATTTCCGGTCGATGGTCGTTGCGGCCTGTAGTGTTGTAGAAAAAACAAATACAACAAATAACGTTAATGTAAGCAAGTAGTGCATTATATTTTTCCAGATTGTACCAATAGTGAAGAAATAGTAAGCGGGATTCCACCCGCACGCAACGGGTTATTTCCCCCCGGCTTTTATTGACGTATTAATTCATTCGCATCGCTGTGTTCAAACACCCGGCCGTAAATCTCCAGCATAGTCGTTTCTGAGTAGGATAGCCTGTCGTTTCCTGCCGTGACCCGATGATGGAATGCGGTGGTGCGGGCGTGCTGTTGCATAAAGGGTGACTGTATAATCTGCCAGTCTTTATTGTCTATCGCAGCAGAAACCTCAAGGATTACAGAGCCATCGTCCGCTTTTTCATTGTTATAGCGGCCACCGGCAAGCACACTGACACCGCGCGGAATCGTCAGGGAATGCATAATGACGCTGTTTTTCGCATCCCACATCCAGTAACCGGTCTCATCGTGAAAGACCTTGTCGTTGGATTTGCGTTGCACGATTTGACGGTAATGCACCGCTGCCAGTACCTGCGACTCGGCATTGGTGACATCACCAATGGCAGTAAAGCTAATGGTTTCGTAGTAGGGGTTGTTCTCCGTATCGTCCGGCTCAGGCGCGATATCGACCCCTTTATCGCCTTTCCAGATACCAATCAGCTGTTTTAATGGACCATAATCTATGTCATTCATGTTGTTTTGATATTGTTTCCATCCGGGTGAAATAAAGCGCTATAGTTAAAAACGTTTTTTCTATATCGCACTGTACCTGTTTAATCCTTTGTTTCCAGGGCCATGCAGGCATTTTCGTATAATAGCTTTAATTGCGACCGGAACAAACAACGGACTTTCTGCCCTGATTATTTGATAGATTTCCTTTCATATATTGACATGAATCAGTACCTTGTTTTCTTAAATGTGCTATTAAATTAGTAGTTAAAAGAGGGGAAATGATCATGCTTACTGCATTAATTATATTAGCCCTGATTGCAACCCTGATCTCGCTCGGCTGGGGTATTGGTTCCATGGCCCATGGAGGCAGTTTCGACGCCAAGCACAGTAGTCAATTCATGAATGCGCGAGTGATATTTCAGGGGCTAACCGTCATATTGCTGATAATCGCATTTTTTTATACGGCATAAATACGACAGCAAGAGTGGCTGGAAATAGGGTATAGACCCTAAGCGGTGAGTCTTGGCAAAAGACCTGTCTCAAATTATTTAAGGACGATAAATTGGAGTCTGGTCATATTTCCTTTTAAAATAAAAAAGAAACCAGCAAAAGGTTCTTTGCCCTTTTACACGGTAACCTGGATCTGTAATTCCTTGTTTAGTGATAACTTTGATCGTTATCAGTATTGCGCATGTCCTTAGCCTGCAAGGGCCCGCCACAAGAGATAAACAAAAACAACTGCGAGAACAACCAGGATTAGATAGTTTGATTTTTTTTGTTCCTTTTGCATCGCCATAAGTTACTCCTCCATGAATTAAACAAGAAAGCTAGATATCATTGTAGACTTTTCTGGCATTGTTGTATCCAATTTAACTGAAAAACATCGTCTAACATATCATTCATATCAATGCAGATTTATGATTTTTACCTGGAAGTAATCTTCATCAACGCAATTTATTTTTCTGATTGAAAGTATTGGGGCAATCACCTAACGTGATTTCTTACACCAGGCATGTAACATATTGATATCGAAGGAGACTGGATTCCATTAAATATTTTGTGTGCAAATGTGTCCTAACCCAACTTTTATCGATTGAAATAGCCGTGGCGTAGAAAATTGACAACCTGTTTTTTGACGTCATCGCTATTCATAATAAATGTATGGGAATGATCCACTACAAGAAAGTCCTTCATCTCTGCAAGGCGTGCATTCTCTACTGAAACTTTACCGTCATCCTCTCCTGGAATAAGGCGTGAAAACCAGGGCTCCAGTGTACGTTTGCCAGTGATTACACCCACATCGCAGGCAATAGACTTTAGTTTATTGGGTACGCTATTTGAATCCGTAGTGAGTTGTTGCCCGGCCGGGCCGGTCAACCATTTGTACCATGCTGAATCACGAAGCCGGTCCGCTATTTCGCTGCCTTTATTGGGTGGACATAGCAATACCACACGACTACCTTCGGGAAGACTATTCGATTGGAGATAATATCTTATGATAATTCCGCCAAGGGAGTGGGTAACAAAATGAATCTTGTTCGCTATTTTTTTACATTCTTCTATGTACTTTGGAATACTGTTGTTCGCTATTTGTTCAATCGTTTGTGACCTTGATGGGTAATCGCGATTGATAGTGCGGTAGCCGTGCCCCTGCAGATATTTTTCCATGGGCAGCATCGAAAATGCAGTACGTCCCATGCCATGAAGCAAAATAACGCACTCGGTATTTTCAGTATTAGAGTCACTCACAGTATTTCTTGTCACGGATTCTCTCAATCGCAGCCTGAACTTCGGGCGTTTTAGAGGAAACCTGCGTTGTCGCTCCCTTTTTGAAGCGGAAATCACAATAATCACAGCCGTCGGCAAGCGTTTGCGTACGGGTAAGGCCCCATCCCAAGGCATCGCTCAAGGCAATGTCGGACATACAGATATAGGGGGCAAATGCCTCGCCTCCATTTTTCATCATAAAGCGGAGAATAGCGCACTGAAGATAATTAATGCCCCAGTCGAAATCGT
>CAJVXG010000097.1 GCA_913009215.1 uncultured Gammaproteobacteria bacterium
AAGGGTTCGGAACTGAATCTGGAAGAACGCTGGCGAGCCATTACCGATGCATCCAAGGAAGTGGGGCCGGCACTGTTTTTCTCGCTGTTAATCATTACCGTCTCCTTCCTGCCGGTGTTTACCCTGCAGGCCCAGGAAGGCCGACTGTTTGCCCCCCTGGCTTACACCAAGACCTATGCTATGGCGGCGGCGGCGATTCTGGCCATCACCCTGGTGCCGGTGCTGATGGGGTATTTCATTCGTGGCAAAATCATGCCCGAGGCCAAAAATCCGATAAACCGGGGTTTGCACTTCGTGCACAAGCCCGCCTTGTCACTGACCATACGCCGGCGCTGGCTAACCCTGGCGATTACGGCGGTACTGCTTGTGATTACCGCCTTCCCTTATTCCCGTCTCGGTTCGGAGTTCATGCCGCCACTGGATGAGGGCGATATCCTCTACATGCCTACCACTTTTCCGGGCATATCCATCACCAAGGCCAAGGAAATCCTGCAGCAAACCGACAAGATCCTGTACACCTTTCCCGAGGTGCGTCATGTGTTCGGCAAGGTAGGGCGTGCCGAAACCGCCACCGACCCGGCGCCACTGGCGATGATCGAGACCACTATCATGCTCAAGCCCCGATCCGAATGGCCGGATCCGGGCAAAACCACCCAGGAACTGATGAAAGAGATGGATACCGCCATCAAATTCCCGGGGCTGGCGAATGCCTGGACCCTGCCGATCAAAACCCGTATTGATATGCTGTCCACCGGCATCAAAACCCCCATTGGCATCAAGGTCAGCGGCCCCGATCTCACGGTGCTGCAACGCATTTCCATGGACATTGAGCGGGCCATGAAAACCATTCCCGATACCTTGTCGGCCTTTGGTGACCGTGCGGTTGGCGGCTATTTCCTGGACTTTGATATCAAACGTCAGGAAGCGGCCCGTTACGGGTTGACGGTAGGCGATATCCAGGATGTCATCCAAACCGCCATTGGTGGAATGAATGTCTCCCAGACCGTGGAAGGCCTGGAGCGCTATCCGATAAACCTGCGTTATCCACGGGAATTGCGCAATAGCCCGGAACAACTCAAGCGGGTGCTCATCCCCACGCCGACAGGGGCGCAGATTCCGCTATCGCTGGTTGCCGATATCAAACTTCGACGTGGCGCGCCGGTGATCAAGAGCGAAAACGCCCGTCCCAATGCCTGGATATATGTTGATATCAAGACCTCGGATATCGGCGGCTACGTTGAAAAGGCAAAAAAAGTACTACAGGAAAAAGTCAAGATCCCACCAGGCTATACCATCGTCTGGTCCGGGCAGTTCGAATACATGGAGCGGGCCGCCAAACGGTTACAAGTCGTTATTCCTTTAACTTTGCTGATAATTTTCCTTTTATTGTATTTCAATTTCCGCAATATTATTTCGCCGTTAATTGTGATGTTATCCATACCCTTCGCCATGATCGGTGGAATATGGCTGATATACTGGTATGGCTATAACATGTCAATTGCAGTGGCCGTAGGCTTCATCGCCCTGGCGGGGGTGGCCGCGGAGATTGGCGTACTGGTCCTCACCTTTATCGATCATGAAATACATCGCCGTCGGCAAGCCAAGGCAAGAGCAGAGGTGATCCATACTGAGGGTGATGAAGCAGCCTTGCGGCATCCCCATCGTGGTGTACCCAGCGTGACACATCTGACGGACGATGAAATCATGGAGGCCGTGCACGCCGGAACCTCGGAACGGGTGCGCCCCATTGTCATGACGGCCACCGCTGTGACTGCCGGTCTCTTGCCTATTATGTGGTTCGGAGGCACGGGCTCCGAGGTGATGCGGCGTATCGCCGCCCCCATGATAGGGGGAATGGTGACCACCACACTCCTTTGCCTGTTGATATTGCCTGTAATTTACGGTTTGGTCCTGCAATACAAGGAGAAGCGGAAAATACTCAAGCTATAAGGCTCTGTCTGTGGTAACCGATTAATTAAGCTCTTCAGAAAAATATGTGGGGTGTTACGAACCGGTATTGAGTAAACTCAACGACTATGGACTAAAAATCCATAGGTTGTTTTTATAGTGATTAAAATCGCTTCACTACAAAGCATACCAAGACAAAAATATTTTTACCGCAGAGGTCGCAGAGGCGCGCAATGGTTTTATTGATTACTGCGCCTTCGGCGCAGTAATCAATCATATGCCTTTCTCTGCGTATCTTTGCGTCCTTTGCGGTAAAGACTTGAGTCAATAAAACAATTGATACTAAAGTCTTGCACTTAAAGTGCATGGTTTTAAACTAGCGTACTGGGACAATAAATGACTTATACGAATATTGCCGTTGACTGCTCTTTCTCTATCAGGTCTGTAAATGCCGTTGCCATACTTACTCGCGCTGTCCCTGCCTGATCTCAAAATCGTGGGTGATGTCTGCCGTCTTGCCTAACATAATGGATGCGGAACAATACCTGGTGGCCGACAGATCGATAGCGCGCGCGACCTTTTTCTCTTCCAGGTCCTTGCCTGACACAACAAAATGCATATGTATTTTGGTAAATACTTTCGGTTCCTTGTCGGCACGCTCGGCCTCAATCTCAACATAACAGTCAGTCACCTGTTGCCGCGACTTCTGCAGGATCATCACCACATCGAAGGATGAACAACTCCCTGCACCCAGCAACAGCAACTCCATGGGCCGTGGCCCCAGATTCTTACCGCCGTATTCCCCGGGGCCATCGGTAATCACCTCGTGACCGCTATCGCTTTGACATATAAAGCTGGCGCCACCACCCCATTTTATCCTGGCTTTCATAAATGCTTCCCCTGAATAACGACCTGACCGTATCGACAGAACCCCATCCTTGCCATACACTGTGCTTCCGAAACAGGTGGTAACCAATGTCCAAGGTACAGATCTCACAACTCAGTCCCGAGCTACAGCAAATGCTGGAACAATGTCATCGCAAAAGGTTCGATGCGAAAAGCCTGATTATGCGGGCTGGCGAGAAATCCAACAATATCTACTTTATTCTGGAGGGTTCGGTATCGGTACACGCGGAAGACGAGGACGGCCACGAATTGATTCTGGACTATATCGGTCCCGGCTACTTTGTTGGCGAATTGGGCTTGTTCCTGCAGGAAAGTCAGCGCAGCGCGCGCATCAGGGCCCGCAGCGAATGCGAGGTAGCCTATATGGCTTACCCGAAATTCAAGGAATTATACCAGGACAATCCGGCCTTGTTGCTTGAACTGACGCAACAGATCGCAAACCGACTGCTTAGAACCAGCCGCAAGGTCAGCAACCTGGCATTTATGGATGTCACTGGCCGGATTGCTCATACCTTATTAGAACTGGCATCCGACACCGAGTCCATCACCCACCCCGACGGCAAGATGATCAAGATCACCCGTGAGGAACTGGGCCGATTGGTAAATTGTTCACGGGAGGTTGCCGGCAAGGTACTCAAGGGTCTGGAAGAACAGGGTCTGATCCAGATTGATGGTCGCCGCATCGTCATCCACGAACCCGGCGGGGATTAGTTGACCAGGGAAACTCTGGTCAATTCGTCATTCCGGGCACGACTGCATGGACGCAGGAGGTAGAGCGACGCAGGAGCCAAAGCCGAAACCAGCGGTGCGATCCGGAATCCAGAACTCTCAAAGGTCTACTGGATGCCGGATAACAGCTGCGCTGTTTCCGGCATGACGCTTCGTATTATGTGAGACAGCAATGAGTCTGAGTCCATCTGAGTTCCAGCCACCACGTCTATTCAATCTGAAAAAACAAGGCCATAAACTGACTCGAACCCTGAATCAATAAACGCCGTGGCTACCAAATAATTCCTCGAGGGCCTGACCGGGATCCTCGGCTCGCATAAAGGCCTCACCCACAAGAAAGCAATGCACATTGTTCTGCTGCATCCTGCTAACGTCATCAGGCTTGAGAATACCGCTTTCGGTCACCACAATCCTGTCGTCCGGTATTTCAGCCAACAAGGCCAGGGTGGTATTCAAGCTGGTGTCGAAAGTCCGCAGATCACGATTATTGATACCAATGAGCGTGTTACCCAGCCTGAGCGCACGATCCAGCTCCCCGGCATCGTGCACTTCGACAAGAACATCCATACCAATATTATGAGCAAGATCGTTCAGGCCCTGTAACGGTTCATCATCCAGTGCCGCTACGATCAGCAAGATACAATCGGCGCCCATGGCTCGTGCCTCATAGACCTGGTAAGGATCAATAATAAAGTCCTTTCTTAATACGGGTAAGGCGCAGGCCTGCCGTGCAACCTGCAAATACTCATCGGCCCCCTGAAAAAAATCAATGTCGGTCAACACGGACAGACAGGCGGCGCCGTGGTCTGCATAACTTTTTGCGATAGCCGCCGGATTAAAATTTTCTCGCAGGATGCCTCTGCTGGGCGATGCCTTTTTGATTTCGGCAATAACGGCGGGCAAATCGGAGGCCCGTTTCTTCCGGATGGCCGCAACAAAGCCGCGCGCAACGGGTTGTTGTTGTGCCTGTTCTTTAATAGACTCGAGCGAAGTTATTTTACGGCGTGCGCTGAGCTCCTCGGCCTTGCGCGCCAATATCTTCTTCAGAATATCGGGGACCCGGGTCACGCCGTGGCCAGCTTGTTACTGAGATCGACCAGGGCCTGCATTTTATTGGCTGCAGAACCATCGGCAATCACGGTTAATGCCTGCTCCGCACCCTCTTTCAAGGACTCAGCAATACCACAGGCAAACAGGGCAGCACCGGCATTCAAGGCAACTATATCCCTGGGCGGGCCTTCGACATTATCGAATACGGCCTTGATCATATCCAGGCTTTGCTGCGCACCATCGACGGCGAGCGTACTAATATCAGTAATGGCCATACCAAAGTCCTCGGGGCTAATGGTATAGCTGCTGACCTTGCCGTCTTTGAGCTCGGCTACCCGGGTCGGTGAGCCAGTACTGATTTCATCCAACCCATCATCGGCATGTACCACCAGCACATGTTCGCTGCCTAACCTTGCCAACACTTCGGCCAAAGGTACCAACCAGTCTTTGCTAAACACACCCAGCACCTGGTTCGGCGCCCCGGCCGGATTCGTCAGCGGTCCAAGAACATTAAAGATGGTGCGAACCCCCATTTCCTTGCGTGGACCTATGGCATGCTTCATGGCGCTATGGTGTTTGGGTGCAAACATAAAACCAACGCCAATTTCATTAACGCATTGCGCCACCTGATCGGCATTGAGTTCCAGGCTCACTCCAGCTGCCTCCAGCACATCGGCACTGCCGGATTTACTGGAGATGGAACGGTTACCGTGCTTGGCCACCTTGCCGCCAGCGGCAGCGACGACAAATGCCGCGGCCGTAGAGATATTGAAGGTACTGGCGCCATCCCCTCCGGTACCACAGGTATCCACCAGGTGGGGTCCATGCACTGGCACCCTGGTCGCCAGTTCGCGCATCACTTTGGCGGCGGCGGTAATTTCATCTACCGTTTCGCCTTTCATACGCAAGCCGATAAGGAAACCACCGATCTGCGCCTCGGTAGCGGCACCGGTCATGATAGTTTGCATTACCGCATGCATTTGTTCAGCGCTCAGGTCTTGACCCTCGGTAACAGCACGGATTGCAGACTGCATATTCATAATCAACTCCTCGATAAAAACTCAACGTAAAGACGCGCCCAAAAAAACCCAAAATAATACAGCAAGTAGCCCGGATGCAATAAAATGTAATCCGGGAAACAGCGGTTATATCCCTGGATTCCGCTACGCTCCATCCAGGCTACACTGCTACTGCCAGCCGGCCATGAAAAGCAAAAATCCTTACCATGGCGGTCCGACGGACCGCCCTTGATATTTTCTTTGCGCCTTTGCGCCTTTGCGTCAAATGTTCATATTCAG
>CAJVXG010000098.1 GCA_913009215.1 uncultured Gammaproteobacteria bacterium
TATGCTTTACTTTACATGATTTCGCTTTCCTGACAGGTGAAGGGTGAAACTCGCCTATCTATAGGTTATGATTTCGACCTATGATAATAATAAGAAGTCTGGTATTTGCAGCACTTTGCCTTCTCGCAAGTCCGTCGCTATTCGCTGGTTCTTCCGCCGCTCTCGGCTATACACCCAAATACAAACCCGGTTTTTCCCATTTTGAATATGTCAATCCCAGGGCGCCCAAGGGCGGCGAGATTATTATTTCCGGTTTTGGTAATTACGACAGCTTTAATCCGTTTATCCTGAAAGGTGTTGCCGCCGACAGGCTGTCTGGCCTGGTGTTCGAACCGATGATGGTGCAGAGTAATGATGAGCCTTATAGTGTATATGCCCATATAGCCCGCGATATCAAGCTGGCACCGAATAAATTATCAGTGACCTTTCTGCTCGACCCGCGCGCCAGATTCTCTGATGGCTCACCGGTCACGGCCGACGATGTCAAATTCACCTTCGATATCATTCGCAAAAAGGGTCATCCGTTTTACAAGTTCTTTTGGGCCAATATCAAACGTGCGGTGATATTAGGTAAACGCAAGATCCGTTTTGATTTTACACAACGCAATCCGGAGTTACATTTAATTGTTGCCAAGATGGCTATATTTTCAAGGAAGTGGGTCGGTAAGAACGATTTTGCCAAACACTCTGACGTGATCCCCATAGGCAGTGGTCCCTATATCGTCGATGCCTATAAACTGGGCCGCATGGTGAGTTACAAGCGTAACCCGAACTACTGGGCCAGAAATCTCAATACCCGTCGTGGTATGTTTAATTTTGACCGCATCAAGATTAAATATTACCGTGACAGCACTGCTGAACTGGAGGGCCTCAAGGCCGGGGAGTACGACTTCAAGCATGTGCTGCACTCAAAGAAATGGGCGCGAGATTATCGCGGACCACAATTCGAGTCCGGTCGCATTAAGAAGGAAAACGTTAAACATCAGAATAACTCCGGAATGCAGGGGTTTGTGTTTAATCTTCGCAAGGAGATCTTTAAAGACCGACGGGTACGCAAGGCTATTTCCCTGGCTTTTGATTTTTCCTGGTCCAACAAGAATCTGTTTTACAATCAATACAAGCGTTGTTACAGCTACTTTAGCAACAGTGAGCTTGCATCAAGTGGCTTACCGAAAGGGCTTGAGTTGCAAATACTGAACAAATATCGCAAGTATCTGCGAAAGGAGATTTTCACCACCGAATGGCGACCACCAAGCACTGATCAGCCGGGACAATTACGCAAGAATTTATTAGAGGCAAAGCAACTGCTGCAACAGGCCGGTTGGTATATCGAAGATGGTGTGCTCAGAAATAAAAAAGGGCTGAAGATGGAGTTTGAGTTCCTGCTGGCACAACCGGGTTTTGAACGTATCCTCGGACCCTATGCCCATAATTTGCGCAAGCTCGGTATTATCGTAAATTACCGCACTGTGGATTTGTCGCTTTATGTGCGCCGCGCCAAAAGTTTTGAATTTGATATGCTGGTCAGTTCCTTTCGGCAGTCACAGTCTCCGGGTAATGAACAGTTTAATTACTGGCATTCGAAGACGGCAAATGAAAAGGGCTCGCGCAATATTATTGGTATACAGGACCCGGCCGTTGATGCCCTGGTGAAAGAAGTGATACAGGCGCCAAACCGCAAATACCTGGTTGCGGCCTCACGGGCGCTGGACCGGGTATTGTTGCATGGTGAGTACCTGGTACCGAACTGGTATATCGAGACCTTCCGAATTGCTTATTGGGACAAGTTCGGTCGGCCGAAGAAACTACCTAAATATTATGATGCCACAGACTGGGTCTTAAGCTCCTGGTGGCGTGTTCCAGAAAAAATGACGGCGAAACCGTAAATGCTGCATTACATCCTGAAACGATTGTTGTTGATGATCCCGACCCTGTTCGGAGTCATGCTGGTTACGTTTATGGTGACGCAATTTGTGCCCGGCGGGCCGGTGGAACAACTGATTCAGCAGATACAGGGGCAGAGTACCACAGGTGAAACCACGACCAGTAGCGGCAGCCCGTTTTACCGCGGCAATGCCGGGCTGGACAAAGAGAAACTCGATCAATTAAAGAAACTTTATGGTTTCGATAAACCGGCCTACAAACGCTTCTTTATCATGATGGGCAACTACATCACCTTTGATCTCGGCGATAGTTATTTTTATCGCCAATCGGTCATGGATCTGATCATTTCCAAATTACCGGTCTCTATATCGCTGGGGTTGTGGTCATTTTTTATTGTCTATCTGAGCTGTATACCATTAGGCATTTATAAGGCGGTACGCGACGGTTCTACCATTGATGTTGCCAGTAGTACGGTGGTGCTGGTTGGGTACGCTATACCTGGTTTTGTTCTGGGTGTGATGTTGTTGGTGTTATTCGGTGGTGGTAGTTTCTGGGATGTATTTCCATTGCGTGGTTTAACCTCTGATAACTTTGATGAGTTGAGCTGGTTCGGCAAGATCAAGGATTATTTATGGCACGTCACCTTGCCAGTGATTTCCCTGGTGGTCAGTAGCTTTGCCGTCATGACCATGCTGACGAAGAACAGTTTTATTGAAGAAATAAGAAAACAGTATGTGTTGACAGCCAGGGCCAAAGGATTGAGTGAAACCAAAGTACTTTACAAGCATATCTTTCGTAACGCCATGATCCCGCTGGTGACCAGTTTCCCCGGGGCTTTTATTGGCGCGTTTTTTGCCGGCAGCCTTTTGATTGAGACCATATTCTCGCTGGATGGTCTGGGTTTCCTGGGCTACGAATCCATTCTCAAGCGCGATTACCCGGTGGTGCTGGGTACTTTATATTTATTTACTTTGCTCGGACTGTTTGCCAAATTGATTACCGATATTTGTTATGTCCTGGTAGATCCCCGCATCCAGTTTGACTCAGCAGACTAGAATGACGGTGGCTAATAACAGCAACGCGCATATGACCTCCGGGCGAAGGGCCTGGGTCCGCTTTAAGTCCATCCGCAGGGGCTATCTCAGCCTGTGGATATTTGCCGTGGTATTTACTTTAAGCCTGTTTGCCGAATTTATTAGTAATGACAAACCATTAGTCGTGTATTACAACCAGAGTTACTACTTTCCGGTGCTAAAGAGTTATACCGAACGAACCTTTGGCGGTGATTTTGACACCGAGGCGGATTACAAAGACCCTTATGTACGGAAGTTGCTAAGCAAGGGTGACAACTGGGCACTTTTTCCCTTAAATCCACACAGCTTTAACACCTTTAATTACTACACAAAATCTCCGAACCCGGCAGCACCATCCAGCGACAATGTGCTGGGCACCGATGATCGCGGTCGCGATGTGATGGCCCGTCTTATATATGGCTTCCGCATATCCGTGTTGTTTGCGTTTGCGCTTACCGTAGGCGGTATCGTGCTGGGCGTGGTTGCCGGAGCCGTACAGGGTTTTTTTGGCGGTCGTATTGACTTGGTGTCGCAACGCCTGATTGAGATATGGGGGTCGATGCCGGAGCTGTACCTGCTTATTATCTTTGCCTCAATATTTCAGCCCAGTATTTTGTTGCTACTGGTGTTGCTATCGGCCTTTGGCTGGATGGGTCTGGCCGATTATGTCCGCGCCGAATTTCTCCGCGGCCGCAATATGGACTATGTTCATGCGGCCAGGGCGCTGGGTGTATCGAATCGCGCCATTATGTTTCGCCACCTGATGCCAAACAGCATGACACCGGTGATTACCTTTCTGCCGTTCCGTATTAGTGGCGCCATCCTGGCATTGACCAGCCTGGATTTTCTTGGTCTGGGGGTGCCGCCATCAACACCCAGCCTCGGCGAAATGCTGAGACAGGGCAAGGAAAATATCGAGGCATGGTGGTTACCACTGACCACCTTTGCGGTACTGGTAGGCACATTGACCCTGTTGAACTTTATTGGCGAGGCCATGCGCGAGGCCCTGGATACACGTAAAGGATAGTGATGACGAAGGTACAAGAAAAACTGATCAGCATTGAGAACCTTTCTATCGAATTTGGTTCGCTGACCCATCGCGCGCGCGTCGTCCATGGTGTAAATTTTGAGATCAGCAAGGGCGAGAAGCTGGCCCTGGTTGGAGAATCCGGTTCCGGAAAATCCGTTACGGCCCTGTCTATCCTGCAACTGCATGATCGAGCAATAGTCCGTTATCCCAATGGACGTATTATTTTTAATCAGCAGGACTTATTACAGAATGACGAAGCGGCCATGCGCAGCATACGCGGCAAGGACATTGCCATGATTTTCCAGGAGCCGATGACGGCGCTGAACCCGGTGTATTCTGTCGGTAATCAGTTGCTTGAGCCACTGATGGTGCACGAGGGCATGGGCAAGAATAAGGCCCGTAAACGTATGATTGAGTTGCTGGATCGCACCGGCATTGTCGAGCCGCACAAACGTTTCGATGCCTTCCCGCATATGTTGTCCGGGGGTCAGCGACAGCGTGTCATGATTGCCATGGCGCTGGCGTGTTCACCTCAATTATTGATCGCAGACGAACCTACCACCGCGCTGGATGTCACTATCCAGGCGCAAATACTGGATCTGATGGAGGATCTGCAAAAAGAATTCTCCATGGCGATATTGATGATTACTCATGATCTTAATATGGTGCGTCGCTTTGCCGATCGCATTTGTGTCATGCAGGATGGCCTGCTGGTGGAGCAGGCCGGGACCCAAACGCTGTTTGACGCACCACAGCACGAATACACCAGACACTTGTTGGCCAGTCAACCGACGAAGTTGGTTGACGACATCAGTGATGCCGAACTGGAAAAACGGAAAGTGATTATGCGTGGTGAAAACGTCAACTGTGCCTTTGCCATCAAGGCCGGTTTCTTTCGTCACAAGGTGGGCGAGGTGCGTGCCGTGGATAATATCAGTTTGAGTCTGCACGAGGGGGAAACCATTGGTGTTGTTGGTGAATCCGGCTCCGGCAAGACGACCCTGGGGATGTGCCTGTTACAGTTACAACAATGCCGTGGTAGTGTGTCTTTTCAGGGCCAGTCCCTGCAAGATTTGACCAGAAAAGAATTGAGAAAACTACGACGCCATTTCCAGGTGGTGTTCCAGGACCCCTTTGCCTCTTTGTCACCACGCATGACCATAGAACAGATTCTGCGTGAAGGGCTGGAAATTCATTTCCCGCAACAGAGCAGAGATGAGCATAAAGCACGAATATTGCAGGTACTGGAAGAGGTCGGGCTGGACGAGAATATGTTGTACCGTTACCCGCATGAATTTTCCGGTGGACAACGGCAACGTATTGCCATTGCCAGGGTCGTGGTGCTGGAACCTAAATTGATCTTGCTGGACGAACCCACCAGCGCACTTGATGTATCGGTACAAAAGCAAGTGCTGGAATTATTGGTTGAGCTACAGAATAAACATGATATCAGCTATATATTTATTACCCATGACCTGCGGGTGATACGCGCCATGGCGCATCGGGTGCTTGTGATGAGAAAGGGCAAGGTGGTAGAGCAGGGAAATACCGAGACTTTGTTTCAAAATCCTGAGGAAGAATATACGCGGGAATTGTTACACGCAACTTTAGATTAGGATTGGTTTACACGTGTCGCCTTACTGGGATCATCAATTTACATAGCTACGTGAGTCCGTCCAAAGGACTTTTTACAGCATTTGCACCCCTGTTCATTACGTGCGTATAGATTTGTGTTGTTTTAATATCCTTGTGTCCAAGCAGCTCTGTGCTGCACAGGGACGTGCGAATGCCGCGAGCGCAGGGATGCGCAGGAGCGGCGATTGTGCGTAACCGGTTTTTGGTCAGCATAATGCGAAATGTACTGCTCGATTCGTCGCACATACCAGC
>CAJVXG010000099.1 GCA_913009215.1 uncultured Gammaproteobacteria bacterium
TTTGCGTTGAAAAAAATATTTGATCGCCTGCGATTTCTGCGGAGGAGTCCTAAACCAAGGCCTTGATCAGGCGTTAAAAAATCCCTTGATCTTGGTCAACCAGGATTGTTCTCTCGGACTGTGCCTGGAACCACTGTCGCGTAACAGGGCATTAAACTCTTCCAGCTTCGCTTTTTGTTCCCTGGTCAGGTTTACCGGCGTTTCTACCGACACACGACAATACAAATCACCAACATGGCCGCTACGCACATTACGCACACCCTTACCACGCAAGCGGAACATTTTTTCGCTCTGTGTACCGGCTGGTACTTTTATCGTGGCCCGTCCCTCCAGGGTCGGTACTTCCAATTGGCCGCCTATGGCAGCAACAGCAAAACTGACCGGCATCTCGCAATACAAATCGTTTTCATCACGTTTGAAAATGGGGTGTTTTTTTAACGCTACCTGGACATAAAGATCTCCGGCAGGGCCACCACGCTCACCAGCCTCACCTTCACCAGCCAAACGAATCTGATCACCATCATCAACACCGGCGGGCACTTTCACCGACAAGGTTTTGGTGTGCTCGGTACGACCCTGGCCATGGCAATCGGGACAAGGGTCAGTAACCACTTTACCGCTGCCCTGACACCTGGGGCAGGTCTGCTGGATGGAAAAAAAGCCTTGCTGCATGCGCACCTGTCCATGACCACCACAGGTATCACAGGAAGTGGCCCTGGTTCCGGGTTTGGCGCCATCGCCCTTGCAGGTCTTGCACTGCACCAGTGTCGGTACCTTGATTTTTACTTCAGTACCTTTAACGGCCTGTTCCAGATCCAGCTTCAGGCTAAAGCGCAGATCTGAACCGCGGAAAACCTGGCTACCGCCGCCGCGATGACCGCCGCCGCCAAAGATATCGCCAAATATGTCGCCAAAGACATCGCCAAAGTTGCCGGCACCGGCCGCGCCACCAAATCCGCCTGCGCCCATACCGGGATCAACACCGGCATGGCCAAACTGATCGTAGGCGGCACGCTTCTGCGCATCCGTTAGTACCTCATAGGCCTCCTTGGCCTCCTTGAATTTGACCTCGGCATTTTTATCGTCGGGATTACGGTCCGGGTGGTGCTTCATCGCCAGGCGACGATATGCCTTTTTGATATCGTCTTCCGAGGCGTTTTTCTGCACACCCAATACTTCGTAATAATCTCTGGCCATAGCTCACTTGGTTTTTTGTTTATTCAACGACACATGAAAAAGGCATAGCTTCAATCAAGGCCTGATCTCAGTCGCTATGCCTGTTCCCGGAACCAACTGTGTCGCTGGGTTATTTCTTATCTTCGTCTTTGACTTCCTCGAATTCGGCATCAACGACATTATCGTCCTTGGCACTACCGTCTTCAGCGCCTGCCTCTGCCGTACCGGCTTCACCCTCGGCATCGGCATACATTTGCTCAGCCAGTTTGTGGCTGGCCTCGGCCAGCGTCTGGGTCCTGGTCTCAATGTCGGCCTTGTCATCGCCCTTTAGTGACTCTTCGAGCTCTTTGATGGCCGCCTCAATCTTTTCTTTTTCGGCGTCATCAATCTTGTCTCCGCCATCCTTCAGGGATTTTTGCACCCCATGGATCATGGCATCGGCCTGGTTACGGACATCAATCAGTTCACGGGCCTTGTGATCCTCGTCGGCGTGGGCCTCAGCGTCCTTGACCATGGCTTCGATCTCATCATCACTGAGCCCGGAGCTCGATTTAATGACAATCTTGTTTTCCTTGCCGGTGGCCTTGTCTTTGGCCGATACATTCAGGATACCGTTGGCATCAATATCGAACGATACCTCAATCTGCGGTACACCGCGCGGTGACGGCGGAATATCGCTGAGATCAAAACGACCCAGGGACTTGTTACCGCTGGCCATTTCCCGCTCGCCCTGCAACACATGTACGGTCACGGCCGGCTGGTTGTCCTCGGCGGTAGAAAATACCTGCGAGGCCTTGGTCGGGATAGTGGTATTCTTTTCGATCAACTTGGTCATGACACCGCCCATGGTTTCAATACCGAGGGACAAGGGCGTGACATCCAGCAACAATACGTCTTTGACGTGACCACCCAATACACCACCCTGGATGGCAGCACCAATCGCTACCGCCTCATCCGGGTTCACGTCTTTACGCAGTTCCTTGCCAAAGAATTCCTGCACGGCCTGCTGCACCTTGGGCATACGGGACTGACCACCGACCAGGATGATGTCGGCGATATCACCGGCCTTCTGGCCAGCATCTTTCAATGCGACCTTGCAAGGTTTGATGGTACGGGTAATCAGCTCATCGACCAGGGACTCCAGCTTGGCACGAGTAACCTTGATATGCAGGTGCTTCGGACCACTGGCATCGGCCGTAATATACGGCAGATTGACATCGGTTTGTTGCGCCGTAGACAGCTCAATCTTGGCCTTCTCCGCAGATTCGCGCAGGCGTTGCAGTGCCAACGGGTCATTACGCAGATCAACGCCGCTGTCTTTCTTGAATTCGTCAATCAAGTAATCAATCAACTGTTTGTCGAAATCTTCACCACCAAGAAAGGTATCACCATTGGTCGATAACACCTCAAACTGATGCTCGCCATCGATCTCGGCAATCTCGATAATGGAAATATCAAAAGTACCACCACCCAGATCATAAACGGCAATCTTGCGATCGCCTTCTCTCTTGTCCAGACCAAAGGCCAGGGCTGCTGCTGTCGGCTCATTAATGATGCGTTTGACCTCAAGACCGGCAATCTTGCCTGCGTCTTTGGTTGCCTGACGCTGGGAATCGTTAAAATAGGCCGGTACCGTGATGACGGCTTCGGTGACTTCTTCACCGAGATAATCCTCGGCGGTCTTTTTCATTTTTTGCAGCACACGGGCAGAGACCTCGGGGGCCGCCATTTGCTTGCCATGGGCCTCGACCCAGGCATCGCCATTCTTGGCCTTGACGATCTTGTACGGCACCATATCGATATCGCGTTGTACCACCTCGTCCTCAAACTTGCGGCCTATCAGGCGCTTGGTAGCATAAACCGTGTTGCTCGGGTTAGTGACGGCCTGACGCTTGGCAGCCTGTCCCACCAGGACTTCGCCTTCATCTACAAAGGCCACGAACGACGGCGTAGTACGATCGCCTTCACTGTTTTCGATAACACGCGCCTTGCCGCCTTCCATGACGGCGACACATGAGTTGGTTGTACCGAGATCGATACCGATAATTTTACCCATTACCGCTCCCTCAAAAATTGTTTAAATTAGTCAAATACTTACCTTATTCCGTGATATGGGGGCTGGGCCCTGCATTTCAAGGATATATAGTATGATTCTGCGAAATTTACTCTTCTGCCGGCTGTTCCGTCCCGTTTTCTGCCCCGTTTTCTGCCCCACCTTCTACCGGGGCCTCATTGGCCGGGGCCCTGGCGACAATCACCATCGCGGGCCGCAATACCCGACCATTCAGCAAATAACCCTTTTGCACCACCTCTACGACATGGTTGGGCTCGACGTCCCGGCTTTCCACCATGGTCATGGCCTGGTGCTGCTCGGGATCAAATTTCTCCCCCTGGGGCTCCAGGGTCACCAGGGCAAATTTCTCGAATATACTGTCCAGTTGTTTCAGGGTCAGTACCAGGCCCTCGTACATTTTGGTCACGGCATCGGCATTATCGGACTGGATATCAATGGCCTGGGCCAGCTCGAGACTGTCCTTGACCGTCAACACCTCTGCTGCAAAACGTTCAATGGCATATTTATGGGCATTACTAAGATCGGTCTCGG
This sequence comes from uncultured Gammaproteobacteria bacterium, assembly GCA_913009215.1. Classification (GTDB taxonomy): domain Bacteria; phylum Pseudomonadota; class Gammaproteobacteria; order Acidiferrobacterales; family CAJVXG01; genus CAJVXG01. The sequence goes on from CAJVXG010000099.1 coordinate 3,782, forward strand.
CCCGGCGACGGACATTTTCCATTTCGGCCTTGGCCCGCAGGTATTGATCTTTAAAGCTGTCGACCTCCTCCTGTGCCACCTGCAGCGCCTGCTGCAAATGTTCCACATCATCAGCAGTGAGCAGCTGTTCCGGGGATGCCGTTGGGGCCTCCTCTTGTGGGACTGGGGTCTGCTGTTCTTCTTTTTCCTGGTTCATAGCACAAGGCTCCGTATCGCTTCAGGCAATGTTGTGGGGGCTACACAAAGTATTTCAAGCAAAACTAGCTATTTTTCTCGGTTAATACACTGCTGATCAGCTTTGCCGTGACATCAACAATGGGGATAACAAACTCATAGGGCATCCGTGTCGGGCCGACCACCCCCAGGATACCTACAATCTGACCGGACACGGAATACGGGGCCGATACCACACTGCAATCCTCCAGGGTCTCGTAACCGGATTCGCTGCCAATAAAAATCTTCACCCCACCGGCATGCACGGTCTGATCCAGCAGGTGCATGAGGTCGCGCTTGGCATTAAAGGCCTCGAACAATCGCTTCAATTTGTTCACGTCATTCAAGTCGGGCATACTCATCAGATTCGAGGAACCCGACACCACCAGCGATTCATCGCTGGCCTCTCCGTCCTCAAACAATTGCTGGGCCATGATCACCGCCATGGTCATGACGTTGTTCATCTGCTCCCTGGTCTGTTGCATCTCCTCAACCAGCCGTTGTTTCACCTGACTCAGGCTGATACCGGCAAAGGTCTCGTTGAAATAATTGGCGGCCTGCACCAGCTCCGAGGGCGAATAGCGACGTGCGGCAGAAATAATACGGTTTTGTACCGTGCCGTCGTCGGTGACCAGAATCACCAGGATACGCTGCTCCGACAGGGAGACAAACTCAATTTGCTTAAAGGCGGATTGTTCCCTCTTTTTTGGTATCGCCACAATACCGGCAAGGCTGGTCACCTCGGACAACAGGCGCGAGGTGGACTCGACCAGGTGCTGTGGATCCTGCTCCTGACTCATGGCATCCTCGATCTGCTCCATGTAGGAGGCCATGGCCTCACGATTCGTGGCCAAATTGGCATGCAGGATGGAATCGACAAAAATCCGATAGGCCATTTCCGTCGGGATGCGACCTGCCGAGGTATGCGGAGAGTGCAGCAGGCCCATGTCCTCGAGGTCGGCCATGACATTGCGAATAGTCGCCGGACTCAGCTCCAGCCCGGTCATTTTTGCCAGGGTGCACGAACCCACAGGCGTACCATCGGTAATATACCGTTCAATCAGGGCGGTCAGGAGTGTCTTGGCGCGTGGGCTAAGCTGCATAATCGGAAAATTCTCATACCAATCGGATTGGCACTCGTGGTAAAAGAGTGCCAAGGCAAATTATCAATCCAGCCCCCGACTGTCAACGGTTTGGACGAAACTGTGCTGCGTGATAGCTTATACAGCTATTCTGGAACCTGGGTACTATGGACAATTCATATAAAAATATAGGTATCTTCAGCAAACACGGTAACGCCGGTATTGGCGGAGATATTGCTCGTCTGGCCAAATACCTGCAAAAACGTGGGCTCAAGATCACGGTCGAAAAAGGCTCCGCCGAACTGGCGCCGAAGATCAAGACGGCCACCGCCCCCATGGGCGACATGGGGCCAAATATTGACCTTGCCATTGCCATTGGTGGCGATGGCACCATGCTGCATGTGGCGCGCCATCTGGCCGAACACGACGTCCCTCTTATTGGTGTCAACCAGGGACGGCTTGGCTTCCTGTCCGACATCCCGGCCGATAGTATGCTCAATGAAATCGGTAAAATTCTGGATGGCGAGTTTGATATCGAGGAACGTTTTCTGCTGCATGCCGAAATCATGCGCAAGGGAAAAATTATCCACGATGCCAGGGCGCTGAACGACGTCATCGTCAACAAGGGCGAATTGGCACGCTTACTGGAGTTCGAAACCTTTGAAGACGGCGAATTCGTCAATCGCATGCGTGCGGACGGTGTCATTGTCGCCACGCCGACCGGTTCCACGGCTTACGC
>CAJVXG010000100.1 GCA_913009215.1 uncultured Gammaproteobacteria bacterium
TCAAGCAGCTCCACCGCCGCATCATGGGCCTTCTCCCGCGCCTTTTTCCTGGCTTTAGCCCAGCTCTCACCACCCAGTTTATGTAACGGGGCATGTTCCGGGTTGGCCCCGGTATAGCGTGATATCAGGTGTAAAGAGGTTACCGGGATATACAGTTTGTCACCACCGGCATATTGCAACAGCATGAATTCGGTAGTGCCGTCACCGATGTCGATTTTTTTCAATCCAAGATAGCGACCAACACCATGCTCGTCGTGTACTACGGCGTCACCAATATGCATTTCGGATAAGTTACGGATAACAAATTCGCTATCCCGGTAACGCTGTTTCCTGCGGCGCTGTTGATGGGCGCGCTCACCATAAAGTTGCGCTTCAGTAATAATTTGTATAGAAGCATCGCTTGGCGACAGGCCTTTCTCGAGTGGGGCGACTATAATGGCGAGCTGGTGCTTGTGTTGCAGAAAGGCGTTGAAATGATCCAGCCGTTCCGGATACAGGCGATATTCATTGAGAATGCCGCAGAGGGTTTCCCTGCGGCCCGGACTCTCGGCGACCAGCAGGTGTCTCCCTTTATCTTCTTGTAAGAACGATACTAATTTCTGGTAGGGTCGTTCCTGTTGTTGTTCGATCGCCAGGTCAGGCGGAGCCTTTACTGGAAGACGATAGGTCGATGTGCAGGGCAGGGGTTCTTTGATGTCTGTGGCATCGGATTGTGACAGTACGACAAGGGCATGTTCACACAGTGACTCGTATAACTCCTTGCTGTCTATAAACAAACGTTGGGGCGGCAGGATGGGGCGCTCGCTGTCATAACGCATTTGTTCATAACGGCCTGCGGTATCGAAGGAAAATTGTGCAGCCACATCAAGGCAATCGGCATCGGCAACACACAGGGTCTGTTGGGGCAGGTAATCAAACAAGGTCTCTGTATTACTAAAAAACAACGGCAGATAATATTCGCTGCCGGCAGGACACAGGCCGTCACTGACTTGCTGGTACAACGATATTTTTTGTGGATCACCCTCAAAGGCGGCACGAAACGATTGCCGGAAACAGCGAATGCCTTCTTCATTTAACGGAAATTCCTTGGCCGGCAGGATATGAATGTGGTCAATTTCCTGTGTCGAGCGTTGGCTTTCAGGGTCGAATACACGAATAGATTCTATTTGGTCGTCAAAGAAATCGAGGCGAAAGGGTTGGGCGCTGCCTACCGGAAACAAGTCGAGCAAACCGCCTCGAACTGCAAATTCACCGGGCTCCATGACCTGGGATACGGCGTGATATCCGGCGTCGTGCAGGCGGCTACGAAATGCCGTGATATCCATGGCGTCCTCTTTGGCCAACGAAAAACAGTGCCCGGCGATGTATTGCCGTGGCGGGGTCCGATGCATCAGGGTGGCCGCAGTTGTTAGTACGATGCCTGATGGCAGCTCTGGTAATTGTTGCAAAGTCGACAAACGCTGGGAAATAATACCGCAGTGTGGCGACATGGCGTCATATGGCAGGCACTCCCAGTCCGGATAGAGCAGAACTGGCACGGCTGTTGCACCGGATTGATAAAAGTGGATTTCGTCGGCCAGCTGCTGCAGGCGACGGGCACTGGACAGCACCACCAGCAGGGGTCCCAGGTGCTGCCGGGCGGCCTCTATCAGGGCCAGGGCAGAGCTGCTGCCGTACAGATCCCGCCAGCCAATAGCATGACCTGCTGCTGGTAAAACAGGGCCTAAAAGCGCAGAAACAGGCTCAGAGAGGGTGTGGTCAGGCAGTGTCAAGTTTGTCTATTTCCGCTAAAAACGGCGCATTTTATCCCATTTTTGGGCCTTAAAATCCAGTGGGCTTATTATGTGCTATACTTACAGCCATAACTTAAATATAACAACTGTTTTACCTCAATAACTTATAAAGCATTTCTCTATAAACAAAGCAATGGAGGTGGGTGTATGGCTAGACGGATTCAGTTCAAGGTAGGCGACTCTGTATTTTATCCGGCCGCCGGTGTTGGCGAAATTCAGGCTATTGAAGATTTTATTGTCGGCGGCAAACTTGGTAGCTGTTATGTCATCAAGGTGCAGGAGTCCCAGGCCGTGATTCGGCTTCCCAAGACCAATATCGATAGAACCGGCGTTCGCCCGCTATTATCCAGCCGCAAAGTCAAAGAATTGTATCGTGTCCTGTCGGGCAAAAATGCCCGCCGTGTTACCGGTGGCAACTGGACCGAACGCTGTAAGGAGCTGGAGCGCAAGATTAACACCGGCACCAGTATCCAACTAGGTGAGGTGGTGCGCGATCTGACCCGCTGGAAGAGTAATTCGGGTCTGTCGTTTGAAGAATCCATGTTGCTGGAGACAGCAACGGTCTATTTATCGAATGAGTTGGCCGCCGTCCAGGGTATTGAGCCGGAGCATGCACTCGATAAAATACGCGAATGTGTCAACGCCTGATTAACTTGAAAATATTCATCCGCATTGAGCCGAAATAATGTCTGGGGATTAATCCCCGCCGCCGGTATGGGTTCCCGTATGGGGGCCGAATGTCCGAAACAATACCTTCCTTTGCTGGGCAAACCCATCCTGTTACACACGCTGGAGAAGTTGTGTCATTTCGATGGCATTAATGGTGTTTTGCTGGGTTTGGCAAAAAACGATCCCTGCTGGCCAGAGCATGAGGCCGCCTGTAATACCCTGTCGTCCTTTTTGGGGCATTACCCGGGCGGTAAAGAGCGCGCCGATACCGTATTAAACGGTATCCAGGCCCTGGAACCGCATATTGAGTCAGAGGATGACTGGGTGTTGGTGCACGATGCCGCACGGCCCTGTATTCGACATCAGGACATCCAGGCGCTGCTGGAAGCCATAGAAAATCATGAGGCCGGCGGGCTATTGGGCCTGCCGATTGCCGATACCGTTAAACGTACCGATAATGACAATGCGGTAACCGATACCGTGGATCGCGCAGGATTATGGCGCGCCCTGACACCGCAGGTTTTCCGCTACGGTGTGTTAAAAAAGGCATTAAAGACGGCATTGAAGGAAAACATAACAGTAACGGATGAATCATCGGCCGTGGAGGCGGCAGGATATAAACCGTTAATGGTGACGGGTACCCCGGATAATATTAAAATCACGTTACCGGGCGATTTAAAAATGGCTGAATTGTATTTATCACAACAGGATAGCAATTCATGAGAATAGGTCACGGTTTTGATGTCCACGCCCTGGTGGAGGGCCAACCGTTGATATTGGGCGGGGTTACCATCCCGCATCATCAGGGACCGATTGGTCATTCCGATGCCGATGTTCTGATTCACGCGATTTGTGATGCATGTCTCGGTGCTGCCGGTCTGGGCGATATTGGCAAGCATTTTCCCGATAGCGACGATGAATACGAAAATATCGACAGCCGCATTCTTTTGCGCGATATAAAGGATAAAGTGGCGAAGGAGGGATGGGTAGTAGCTAATCTTGACTGTACTATTATCGCCCAGGCGCCGAAAATGGCGCCCCACCTGGAACAAATGCGCGCTAATCTTGCGGATGATCTCGGCATTAATACCAATCAGATCAACATCAAGGCCACCACCACTGAACACCTCGGCTATGCCGGCAGGGAAGAGGGGATCGCTTGCCATGCTGTGGTTTTGCTCAATAACAAATAAGCTCATCACAATCGCCAGGCAAGCCAGATAACGTACACCAACCTTTCGGGTGCTTATTTCGTGGGTATAACCAGAAAAATTATAAAGGAGAGAAATTTCCTGCTCACCATCATTCGTGACGGCGCCGACGATGAATCGCTGTCTGAGGACATTCGGGAAGCGCAAAAAGAAATAAAGGACATTCACCCATTGGTTGAGTTAGCGGACTGTAGCGAAATTACAGATCTGTCCGGCTTTACCGAAAAGGGCGTGACTATGGCCGCCACCCAGGAACATGATCGTAAACCATACAAACAGGACAGGTTGGCAATATTAGTCAGTACCGACGAGGTTTATGCCATGGCAAGTAAGTACAAGGCAATAAGCATCTATTATCTTGCAGATGTACAAATATTCAGGGACTTTCATGCCGCAGTAGCATGGCTGGGGTTGGCAGATATCGAGAAGGAAATAGATCAATTAAGAAGGGGGGAGGAATAAGAAACATTACCCCCTGGTCTTTTGTAATACTGAAATAAGAATACTCTCCAGCATCCTGGAGGGTTCCTCGACATAAGCGCCTTTTCCATTCCTGGCTAGTAGTTCAAAGAACGGTTTATCGGACCTAAAATAACGAGTACCCCGTCGGGCGGTAAAAATAGCCGACACCATATGATTGCGCCGGCTGCGATTGCTGAACGCCGTAACCATGCCGTTGATATCAGAGAAATCGGCGGGGTGTGCCTGGGCATCGCCAATGACAATGATGATACGCCGGACCTTGCCGCGCCACCTCATTTGTATGGCTTTACGCAGTCCTTCCTGCACTGCTTCTGGATGATCGCCACCACCCTTGGCCTGTAAGTTAGAGAGGAAGTTCTTGAGACTCTGGTAGCCACGTTTGTTCATGCGTGTGATCGGAAACTCCTGCGTCACATAGGGCTCGCCATGATCACGATAGGCAACAAAACCCACGCGTAATTTCGGCGCCAGCTTGCCGAGGACACGGACAATACCATTGAGGTTTTCACGCAGGCTGTAGATTTGTTTACTCATACTACCCGTGGTGTCCATAACAAAAACGATATCGAAATCACGCATGGCAACCTTGGCCAACTTTGCCTGACAGGACTGACGACCTTTCTTGCAATTGGCCAGCTTGATTCTGGTTTCACGTAATTCGCCGAGAATGGATTTATTGGTTTTAAGATAGTAGGGCATTAATACCAGCGCAATGACAAGAAACACGCCGGTGGCAGTCGCAAACAAATCGAGCGCCGACATATTGAAAATATTGATGTCGCGGTTTCTTTTCTTCATCGTACTGCCAGAGGAAAATTAACCGGCGCGGAGGCGACGCAGGGCGGCGCGCGCCTTCTTGTGGCCATTATTCAGCGCCTTGCGATACCAGTAGATGGCCTTTTGCGGATTTTTTCTGGTACCCAGACCTTTCTCAAACATATAGGCCAGGTTGGCCTGTGCTTGCGCATTGCCACGTCTGGCCGCGCTGGTGTACCAGGCCACGGCGGTAGCATAGCTCCTCGGCAAGTCTTTACCCTGGTAATAAATATTCCCCAAACTGGTCTGCGCCTTGTTATCGCCGTTCTTCGCGGCCTTGCGATACCATTTAATAGCCCGGGATGTATTTTGCTTCACGCCGTCGCCTGCGTAATACAGGTTGCCTAAATAATTCTGCGCCTGGGCATTGTTGCGCCTTGCCGCCTTACGAAACCATTTGATGGCTTTGCCGGTATTTTTACCGGTTCCCCAGCCAAATTTATACATGACGCCGAGATTGGTTTGTGCCTGGGCGTAACCCTGTTTTGCCGCCTTGCGGTACCAGTACAGCGCTTCTTCATAATTCTTGTCGATGCCGGTGCCCCGAAAGTAGGCGTTCCCCAGCAGCATTTGCGCCTCGGCATTGCCTTTTTCTGTCAGTTTTCTCAGGATTTCAATGGCGGCCTTGTTATCGTTTTTGTTAAAAAGTGCCTTGGCCTGGTCCAGCATGGTTTTGGCGGGGGGTTTACGACCAGGTGACTTTGTTTTTACCTTGCCATCTATTTTGGCTGTTATTGCCGACCTTGTATCGATTGTGCTGGTGGTGGGCTGGATAGTGGACCAGAAGTACTTGATGACGAAACCGGAGATAAGTAACACAGCAACGACA
>CAJVXG010000101.1 GCA_913009215.1 uncultured Gammaproteobacteria bacterium
CGCATTAACAACTCCTCATCGGCGACGTCGCCAAGCAATACCACGGTACTGTCAAGCATTTCGGCAACACTACTGCATCGCTCCGGATTGTGATCGATCAGCTTGGTTGAGGATATTTTATGTTCCAGCGCCTTTGCCAGGCGGAAACCAATATTGCCACCGCCCGCGAGCATCACTCGTTTTACGGGTTTGTCCAGGCGCCGTAACTCGCTCATGACGGCACGGATGCTTTTACGCGCGGCGATAAAAAAGACTTCATCGTCGGCCTCGATGACGGTATCGCCTTCCGGGATAATCGGGCGGTCGTGACGGTAGATCGCGGCGACACGGGTATTGATTTTGGGGAGATGTTGTCGCAAGTCCCGTAATTCATGTCCTACCAGCGGACCACCGTAGTAGGCTTTGATACCGACCAGCTGTACCAGGCCGTTGGCAAAGTCGAGTACCTGCAATGCTGACGGGTACTCAATCAGGCGCTGGATGTAATCGGTTACGATTTGTTCCGGACTGATGATAACGTCGATCGGCGCGGCTTCCTGGGTAAATATTTCCGGATGCGACAGGTATTCCGCGGCCCGGATACGGGCGATCTTGGTCGGTGTATGGAACAGGCTATAGGCAATCTGGCAAGCGACCATGTTGGTTTCGTCGCTGCTGGTTACTGCCAGGATCATGTCGGCGTCCTCGGCGCCGGCCGCCTGTAATATCTCGGGATAGGCGCCATTGCCGTGCACGGTACGCAAGTCGTATTTAACCTGCAGGTCCTGCAGCAATCCGGCGTTGGTATCAATGACGGTGATGTCATTGTCCTCGTTGACGAGGTTTTGTGCTACCGATGACCCAACCTGTCCGGCACCTAGGATAATAATTTTCATTTTTGTTGTTTTATAAAAAAGCTTGTATTCATAAGCTAGTCATAGCTCTGTTTTGGATTTATGCCAAGGTTTTTTAGCTTGCGGTAAAGATGGGTACGTTCCACTTCGGCAACCTTGGCGACTTCGGATACGTTACCATGGAGTTGTTGCAGGTGATGTTCGAAATAGGCCTTCTCAAAAAGGTCTCTGGCATGGCGTAATGGCTTGTTAAAAAGCGTTTCTGGCAATACGCTGTCTATGACTACCTCGCTGCTTTGCAAGCTGTGACGTACTTCTTCATCGCTTATATCGCCTTCTGAGTTCAGGATTAGCAGGCGTTGTACTACATTCTTCAGCTCCCGGACATTGCCTGGCCAACTGTAATTACGTAATTCATTCAGGGCGCTAATAGTAAACTTTCTGTATTTCAGGTGTTCATTTTCTACAAACCAGTCCAGGTAGTAGTGGACCAGGTCAGGTACGTCTTCACGGTGGTCTCGTAGAGCCGGTATGTGCAGTGGCACGACATTAAGCCGGTAATATAATTCACTCAGAAGCCGTCCTTGTTCGACAGCTTGATGCAGGTCATGACTGCTGGCTGCCATGACCCTTGCGTTGAGCGGTATGGGTGATTTGCCACCGATACGCAGGAATTGCTGTTTATCCATCGCCGTTAATAATTGTTGCTGCGTGTCCAGATCAAGAGTGGCAATTTCGTCCAGTAATACTGAACCACCTTGCGCCTGTTCCAGTCCACCAGCAACAATCCGGCCGTTTTTTTCACTACCAAAGATTTTGACAGCGGCGTCTTCGCTTGAGGCCGTCGGGCTGATTTCGATAAAGGGGTCCTGTTTGCGCATACTGTTCTGATGAATGAGTCGTGCAATGGCCGAATTACCACTACCGGCTTCACCCGTGAGAAGTACCGGGGTGTCGTGGCTGGCCACCTGTTCCGCCTCCTGACGCAGTTTCTCAATCACGGTACTTTTGCCAATAAAATCGACCGTGTCTTCCAGGTGCTGTTTCAGACGGATATTTTCTTCCAGTAACTTGCGACTCTCCATGGCGCGCTCTACAGTAATCATCAACTTACCCATGGAAACCGGTTTTTCAATAAAGTCGTATGCTCCCAGGCGTGTTGCCTCGACGGCGGTTTCGATATTGCCGTGACCGGACATCATGATTACCGGCGTTGTTAAACCGCCATTATCAGACCATTCCTTTAATAAACTAATACCGTCTGTGTCCGGCATCCAGATGTCCAGTAACACCAGATCGATATTTCCCTGTTTAAAACTTTGTCGTGCCTGCTCGGCATTTTCGGCCGTTGATACCGTGAAATTCTCATCCTCCAGTATCTCCTGGATCAGACGCCGGATATCCGGTTCGTCGTCCACTACCAGTACGTGGCCTGTGGTCATGCCTTATGCTCCCTGTACTGAATCGGACTATCGTTTGTGTCGTTGTGGTTTTCCATAGTGGTATTTTGTGAGGCAGGCAACTGCATTGTAATGGCCGCACCCGATTGTTCAAGATTTTCGGCATAGATAAAACCGTGATGTTCCTCGATAATTTTCTTCACGATAGCAAGCCCCAGGCCGGTACCCTTTTCTTTATCGGTTATATAAGGTTCAAACACATGATCCAGCAGTTCGGCCGGTATGCCCGGGCCATTATCTTCTATCCTGATCTGAACAAAGGTCTGATTGTTTTTTTCCAGATTTTGCGTGGTGATGCGCAATGACGGTGTACTGGATTGTTTCAGTGCATCCAGCGCATTCAGTATCAGATTATGCAGTACTTGACGCATCCTGCCCGGATCCGCGGTAATGTGAGCAAGCCTGGGATCAAAAGTCAGGATGATCACCATATCCTGATCCTGCACCTCTTTTTTGCCATGGTTCTCTTCAGTAATGATCACCGCGTCGGTATGGTAGAGTTCAACGACATCACGTACCAGGCCATTGACGTCAATTTCCTTCGGCACCGTTTGTACCTGTCTGGCATAATCGGAGAAGGCATTAACCATCGATTTCAGCGAATCAACCTGGTCAATAATGGTACGCGTGGAGCGATCCAGGGTTTCACGTTCCTTGTCGCTCAGACTGGTCATACATTTATGGCGAATCCGTTCCGCAGAAAGCTGGATCGGTGTTAATGGATTCTTGATTTCATGGGCCATGCGTCGGGCCACCTCGCCCCATGCCGCATCGCGCTGGGCCCGGATCAACTCGGTGACGTCATCGAATACAACAACATAACCACCACGCCGACTGCGAAAAATAGGTAACTGGGTGCCGTGCAGCATAATGGTGCGACTGCCAGCGCGGCTCTCCAGTGTAATCTCGGTTTTCCATTCGGACTCGTTACTGGAAACGCCTTCCTTGATGGCCGTGATAAATGGAGAGAGGTGTGGGTGGCTGTCCAGCAGTTGGTCAATCGATTGCCCTTCTTCGTCGATCAGGCCGGCCTCCAGTATGTTGACAGCTGCGGCATTACTGGTGCGCAAGTGCTGTCCCCGGTCGAACGACATAACCCCCGTAGATAAATGGGTGAGAACGGTCTCCAGATAGGCACGTTGCAGTTCTGCCTCGCGCTGGCTACGCCGACTTTGTTTTTGTGCCTGGTGTATCTGTTGCGTCATTTCATTGAAGGACTTCACCAGTACACCGAGCTCATCATTACCGGGTACCGGCAGTTTTTTGCTGTAATCGCCCTGGGCTACGGCATGTGTGCCCTCAGCCAGGTCTTTGAGTGGTGCTACAATTCGCTGTGATGAAAAGAATGCGGCCCATAGGGCTATGAGGACGGTTAACAGGGACACCAGGCTTAAAGTCAGTGTAAAACCAAACTTCAATGGTCCACGCAGATAGACCAGTTTTTCGTATTCAGCAAAGGCATTTTGCACGCTTTCACCAAGCTTGGTGTAGCGGATGGGCATTTGCTGATTGAGTTGCAAGGTGCGTAAAGGTCCCGCCACATTTTCAGCATACACCGGGACCACAATACGCAATTGCAAACCACCGTTGCCGACGGGGTCAATACTGGAGAACGGCAGACCTTTGCGAATTTGTGACATGATTTCTTCGCTGGGCCGCTCCGGGACCAGTGAGCTGATATCCAGGCCTTTCTGGCTACTGGAAGCGATAACCTTACCGTCGTGTGCAAAAAGTGTGAGCTCGGTAATATTGTACTGTTCACGCAACTGGTTCAGACTTGTTAATGCCGCTTTGTCGGGCATGCCTTCCAGTTCGGTAGCAATATCCTTCCCTTTCTTCACCATATCCTGCTTGCGGGCGTCCAGGGCGGTACGGCCCAGTAACAGGGCGTCATCCAGGGCCCGTTTAATTTTAACGTCAAACCAGCTGTCGATACCTTTATTCAGCGACTGTACGGAAAAGATAAAAACGATGGTCACCGGGATTACTGAGAGCAGTACGAACATCAGGAATAATCGTAACGTTAGTCGTGTCCCCATGACCTTGGCCCTGTACTGGACGACAAGGCGATACAAATTGATCAGGATAAGGCTGAGCAATAGCACCATGCCAACCAGATTGATGACCAGCAGCATGGAATAGATATCGCCGAAGAGAGTGGAGTTCTGGGTTGCCGCATTCATCATGAACAAGGAGGCGACCAGCAATGCCGACAGCACGGCCAGTGGCTTGATGCCGGTGGTATAGCGATTTAGTGTTGAATCTTCCATTCGGTCCACCCGCTGCTCAGGTGCCAGGATGGCGAAGCGTACGCCACCGGTCGTAACGGGGCCGGTAAGGACTCAATATTGAGTTGGGCACGCACCTTGATCAGATGGTTGTATTTTTTCATGATTTCGGGGCTAACGGCCAGCTTAAGTTCATTAAAATTGCCCATAAACTTCAGTGCTTCAGACAGAGAGGTGAAATTCTCAACCGATTCCGGATTTTTTAGATCCCGGGTCACCAGGTATTGGCGTGACAGGGCATGGTAGCGAATTTGTCGCTTGATGCGCCAGGTCTGTAATGTCTTGTTCCATATCAGCCTGCGCTCGCGGCATAGTTCAATATCAAACCAGACATCCAGCGGAATACCTTTATTAAGAGCTTCGTCTGCCTTGCTACTTAAACCTAAATCCAGACCACCATTGATGGTCAGGATCTTGTTGGAAATTCCTGCCTTAATGTCATTGACCACAAAATCGGCAATAGCCGGGATGCCGGTCATTAACAGCAGCATGAATAGTACGTTATGGCATATAAATTTTCTGTAGCAAGGCATAATAAAACCCGTCAGAATCCTTTGTACCCGGCAGAATCTGTAACCCTGCCTGTTTCTGGATTGCCCACGATAAAGTCAATGATAGAACTTTAACGTCGCCTTGTCGTGCCAGAAAATGACCTATCATATCTTCATTCTCGGCTGCTAATACCGAGCAGGTGACATATAGTAATTTGCCGCCCGGTTTCAGTAGTGGCCAAAGCGCATCCAGCAAACAGGTTTGTTGCCGACACAGGGTTTCAACATCTTCCGCCTGGCGGTGGCGCTTGATATCGGGGTGGCGACGAATAACGCCGGTTGCAGAGCATGGGGCATCCAGGAGGATGCGCTCGTACATGGTGCCATCCCACCAGTCGTCTGGTTGGGTAGCATCCCCTTGAATCAGTCGTGCCTTTAATTGAAGGCGTTGCAAATTTTCCTGCAGGCGCGCATATCGTTTCTGGCTGATTTCTACCGCGGTAAGCTGGCACCGGTTTTTTGTGTTTTCCAGAATATGGGCCGTTTTTCCGCCGGGGGCGGCGCAGGC